>CAZEOR010000148.1:2313-7094 GCA_964513695.1 uncultured Thiobacillus sp. | reverse complement strand
GCCCTGGTTGGCACGCGCATCTACCCCGATTTGATCCCGGAAGAAAAGGATCCGCCCTATATCGGCTATGAGCGCGTCGCCACCGCCCCCATCGCCACCATTCACGGCAGCGTGCCGGGCACCGACGTTGGCATGGCCGTGGCTTGCTGGGCTGAAACCCGGGTCAAAGCCGAAGAAGTCGCGGATGCGGTGGAGGCCGCCATGCGCGCGGCCGGCCACGTCTATCGCGGCAGGGGCGCCGAAATCGACGCCGCCACCGGCCGTCTGGCGGCCACCCTGGACTACGAACTGTTGATCACCTGATACGGCCAGCCGGCCATCCACCCACCCCGCTTCGGCGGGGTTTTTTTTTGAAAGGAACACACCATGGCAACCCCCCGCAAGTGGAGCAACGTGGCCGTGGCCATGCAGTCCGCGCTGGCCGCCGCAAAAACCATTTCCGGCATCACCAAGGCCGCCCCCGGCGTGGTGAGCAGCACGGCTCACGGCTACGCCAACGGCGATTTCCTCTATTTGGAAGTCCAGGGCATGTATCAGCTCAACGGCCGCGTGTTCAGGGTCTGCAACCAAGCCACGGACAGTTTCCAACTGGAAGACGTGAGCGGCGGCACCGGCATCGATACCAGCGCCTACGATACCTTCAGCAGCGGCACGGCCAAGAAGATCACCTTCGGCACCACGATCTCGTCGGCCACGACTGTGAACAGCAACGACGGCGGTTTCGATTTCATCGACACCACCACCATCCACGGAAACGCCCGCAGCCAGATTCCCGGTCTGCCCAGCGCGAGTTCCTACGACATGGATCACATCTGGGATCCGACCGACACGGGACAGGCGGCCATGAAATCGGCCAGCGAGGCCCAGGCCGTGCGGGCGTTCAAGTTCACCTTCGGCACCGGCGGCGCCATCATGGTCTTCGCCGGCTACGTCGGCTTCAACAACGCCCCGGGCGGGCAGGCCCAGGGGCTGATCACTTGCAAGTCCGTGATCACCTCCAACGGTTTCCCCACCTACTACAGCGCTTAAGCCATGAACGCCGAAACGCTGATCGCCAAAATGCGCCGGGCCCGCGAGTTCCAGGCTGAAGCCCTCGGGCACCGCTTCACCCTGCGCATTCCAACCGATGGGGAATTGCAGGACTTCGCCGAAACGCTGGGCGGTCAACGCCTCACCTATCGCCGCATCGTCGGCCGGTTCACGGTGGGTTGGGATCTGACCGCACTGGACCTGGTGCCGGGCGGCGATCCTAGCCCGGTGGAGTTCGACGGCGACTTGTTCCGCGAATGGCTGGGCGATCACACGGACGCGGTGGAGCCGCTGTTCAAACAACTGACCGAAGCCATGGATCGCCGCCGCGCCAGCCTGGAGGACGCGGAAAAAAACTGATTGCCTGGCTGGAGGCCAGCCAACTGCCTGAAAGCCTCCGGCCGGGTCAATCCGACGACATACGGCTCGCCGTACGGGCCTGGAATCTCATGGATGCCAGCCTGGACTGGGCAGCGCTGCCGCTCATTACCGAAATGCTCGGCATCGCCGATCCGGAAAAACTCGTGCGCCAACTCGCCGCCATTCGAGAGCGCCAGCGCCAGAAGGAGTAGACATGGCCTTCGCCAGTCTCACCATCGACCTTAATGCCCGCCTCGCCAACATCGAGCGCGACCTGGGCAAGATGGCTCACCAGGCGGAAAAGGAAAGCCAGCGCATGCAGGCGGCGTTCGCCAAGGCGGGCGCCGCCGCCACCGCTATGGTGGGCGCCCTGGGCGTCGGCGCCTGGGCGGCCTGGATCAAATCCAGCATCGATGCCGCCGACAACCTGAACGATCTGTCCAAGAAAACCGGCATCGCCGTGGACAACCTGGCCGGGCTCCAGCTCGTGGTGGACAAGTCCGGCACCACCATGGAGATGCTGGGCGGCGGTATCGCCAAGCTCAACAAGACCCTGGGCGAAGCCGCCGGCGGCAGCAAGGAAGCCCAGACGGTCCTGCGCGACCTGGGCATCACCGCCACCGATCCCATGGAGGCGTTCTACCAGTTGGCGGATGCCTTCGGCCGCTTCAAAACCGAAGGCGACAAGGCCAACGCCCTGAGCAAGGTCATCGGCAAGACCTGGACCGAGTTGGCCCCGGCCCTGGCCGAGGGCGGCGATGGTTTGCGCGCCATCGTGGAGGAGGGCAAGCGCCTCAACCCGGTCACCAAGGAGATGGCAGAGCAGGCGGACAAGTTCAACGATGCCATGAGCCGGTTCAAGACCCAGGCGTCTGGGGTTGGTACTGCCATCGCCACCAGCCTGCTGCCGGCCATGAACGACATGCTGACGCGCTGGAACGATGCTATCTCGCTATCTTCCCGGCATGGCGGGTTCGTCGGCTTGGTGCTGGGCGGCATCAACCCGACTGGCACCAACAGCGCCAACCTCAAGGCCGTGCGCGACGAAATGGCCGCCATCCAGTTGCAACTCAAGGACGCCGGCACGGTCCAGGGCGACATTGCTGGCATCAATGGCCCACGCCTGCGCGCTCGCCTATCCGAACTGGAGGCGATCAAGCAAACGCTGCTGGAGATCCAGGGCCGCGAAGCCCTCGCCCTAAACGATCAATTCGGCACCGGCAATTACAAGCAGCCCTCCCCGCCAGGCCGCCCAAAAATCAGCCTGACGCCAGACGGAAAAACCGCCAAGCCCAAGGACCGCATGTCCGACACGGAATGGGCCATGGAGGAATCCGCCCACCTGACCCGCACGCTTTTTCAGATCGGCGAGGAGATGGACAAGGCCAGGGAGGCGGCCTTCGACCGGGCGGATGAATCCGCCCAGGCCTGGCAGGATTCTCTGGATGCCGCCAACGCCCAACTTCGCAATGCGGCGGCGGGCTATATCGACCTGATCGACCCGGTCGAGAAGTACCGCCGCAAGCTGGACGAGATCGCCCAGCTTCAGGAGGCGGGGTTGCTCACCAAGGAGCAGGCCACCGAAGCCACCTTTGCCATCAACGAGCAGATCGACGGTCTCAACCAGGTCAACGACACCCTGCGCGAGCAGAAGTCCATCGCCGACGAACTGGGTCTCACCTTTTCGTCGGCGTTCGAAGATGCGGTCATCGGCGGGAAGAGCTTCAGCGAGGTGCTGAAAGGCATCGAGAAGGATATCGCCCGAATTATCATCCGCAAGAGCGTCACCGAACCCCTGGGAAATGCCATCTCCGGCATTTTCAGCGGCATCAACTGGGGCAGCATTTTCAACTTCGGCGGCGGCAAGGCCAGCGGCGGTGCCGTCTACCCGGGCCAGTACTACGTGGTCGGCGAGAACGGCCCCGAGGTGCTGCTGCCCAACACCGCCGGCACGGTGGTGCCGAACAATGCGCTGGGCGGTGGCGGCGTCACCATCGTGCAAAACATCTCGGTGGACTCCCGCTCCGACCGCGCTTCCATCCTGGCCGCCATGAGCCAGGCCAAGGACATGGCCAAGGCCGAGATCCTCAACTCCATGCAGCGCGGCGGCACCTACGCCCGCGCCACCGGGCGGGCCTGAGATGACCACGTTGACCTTCCCCGCCCTGGGCCGCGAGGGGCCCACCACGTTCCTGTGGCGGAAACTCTCCAACACCCAGACCTTCGAATCTCCCCTTACCCGTGGCGTGCAAACCCTGGCCTTGCCGGGCGCTCGCTGGGCCTGCACCGCCACCTGGGCCAACCTGCAAAGCGAGGACCGCGCCAAACTGCTGGCGTTCCTGGCCAGCCTGCGGGGCACGGCGGGGCGCTTCTACCTGGGCAACCTGGGCCTGCGCGCGCCGCGCGGCACCGCCCTGGGAACGCCCCTGGTGGCCGGCGCCAGCCAGACCGGCCCCACCCTGGCCACCGACGGCTGGACGCCGGGCGCCACCCTGCTGGCGGGCGATTTCATCGGCATCAACGGCGGCGCCGAGCTGCGCCTGGTGACCACCGACGCCACGGCCAACGGTTCCGGCGCCATGAGCCTGAGCCTGGACGAGCCCATCAGGACATCGCCCGCCGACAACAGCGCCATCGTCACCACGTCGCCCACCTGCATCATGCGCCTGGCGTCGGACGAGATCGCCGCCGACTACCAGGCCGGGCGGATTTCCAGCTTCACCCTGGAAGCCGTGGAGACCTTCGCATGAGTCGCGCTTTGACCACCGCCGTCTCCACCGCCCTGGCGGCGGAGATCGTGCCCTGCCTGCTGCTGGTGGAACTGGACTGGCCCTCCGGCGCGGTGCGGGTGAACAATTCCGCCGTGACGTTCGCCTGGAACGGGCACGACTGGCTGGGTCTGGCCGAGCTGGGCAGCGTGGACGCCATCAGCGAAAACGCCGACATGGAGATGAGCGGCGTTCGCCTGACCCTCACCGGTATTCCCTCCGCCATGATCTCGCGCGTGCTGGGCGAGCATTACCAGGGCCGCGACTGCAACATCTGGATGGCGCCCCTCGACGAGAACTATGCCGTCCTGGCCGATCCGGTGCTGGTCTTCCCCGGGCGCATCGACACCGCCGTCATCACCCTGGGCGAGAGCGCCAGCATCCAGATCAGCGCCGAAAACAAGATGGCCGATTGGGAACGCGCCCGGGTGCGCCGCTACACCCACGAGGACCAGATCGCCGAATACCCCGCTGACAAGGGGCTGGAGTTCGTGCCCCAGATGGTGGAAAAGGTGCTGGTCTGGGGGCGGTCATGATCCGCCGAGAGGACTGGCCCGAGGCTCTGCACGCCCTGGTGGACCTGCGCGCCGCCATGCCCTTCGCGTGGGGGTATCAGGATTGCTG
>CAZEOR010000148.1:0-2213 GCA_964513695.1 uncultured Thiobacillus sp. | reverse complement strand
GCCGGCGCCCTGGGCCTGACCGTCGGCTCCATCGCCTATGGCGTGGTCTCCGGACTCACCGCCGCCGTGGTGGGCACCGCCCTGGGGTCCGCCCTGGGCCTCAACAAGCCGCCCAAGGCCAACAAGTTCACCGCCGCCGCCCAGGACCGGCAGCAGATGATCCGCTCCGCCGTGGCCACCCGCCAGGTGGTCTACGGCCTGGCCATGATGTCCGGCCCCATCGTCTTCGCCGCCAGCACCGGCTCGGAAAACCAGTATCTCCATGTGGTCGTCCCCCTGGCCCACGGAGAGAGCGAGGAGATCGTCAGCGTCCAGTTCGGCGACGATACCGTGGGCACCCTGGATGGCGCCGGCAATGTCACCTCGGGCCGCTTCTCCGGCAAGATGCGCATCAAAAAGCACCTGGGCGCCAGCAGCCAGACCGCCGACTCCGACCTGGTGTCCGAGGTGGCGGATTGGACCACCGACCACCGGCTCCAAGGCATCACCTACCTCTACGTCCGGCTTCAGTACGACACCAGCGTCTATCCCTACGGCCTGGAAAACATCAAGGCCAAGGTCAAGGGCCGCAAGGTCTACGACCCCCGCGGCCTCACCACCGCCTGGACCGACAACTGGGCGCTCTGCCTGGCCGACTACCTCATGGCCGACTACGGCCTGCGGGCCACCAGCGCCGAAGTGGACATGACCGGCCATCTCATCACCCAGGCCAACCTGTGCGATGAGAGCGTGAGCATCCCAGGCGGCGGCACCCAGCCGCGCTACACCTGCAACGGCGCCGTGGACCTGGGCAACACCATCGCGGCCAACCTGCGGGGCCTGCTCACCGGCGCGGTGGGAAATCTGGTCTACACCCAGGGCCAGTACCGACTCTATGCGGCGGCCTACGACACGCCCACCATCACCCTGGACGAAAACGATCTGCGCGGCGACATGAGCCTCCAAGCCCGGCCGTCTCGCCAATCCCTGTTCAACGGCGTGCGCGGCACCTTCGTGAGCCCGGACAACTTCTGGCAGCCCTCCGATTTCCCCCAGGTGACGAACGCCACCTACGAAAGCCAGGACGGCGGCGAGCAACTGCTGAAGGACATCGAACTCCCCTACACCATCGACGGCTTTGCCGCCCAGCGGATGGCCAAGATCATCCTGGAGCGGGGCCGGCAAGGAATCACGGCGACCCTGCCGTGCAAGCTCACCGCCTTCCGCCTCGCCGCCTGGGATAATTTCAGCCTGACCATCGACCACCTGGGCTGGTCCGCCAAGACCTTCCGCGTTTTCCGCTGGGTGATGCAGCCCACCGGCGGCGTGGACCTGGAAATCCAGGAGGAAGCCAGCGCCAGCTATTCATGGGGTTCCAGCGACGCCACCGTGGTGGACGCCGCGCCGGATACCACGTTGCCGAGTTTGCTCAACCTGGCCGCGCCCACCAGTCTGGCCGCCGCCAGCGGCGCAACCCACCAGCTTGTCCAGGCCGATGGCCTCACCTTGTGCCGGATTTATGTGTCCTGGACGGCGGCGGCGGACGCCCGGGTGGTGAGCTACGAACTCCAGCACAAGCTCACCACGGACAGTGTCTACCAGTCCGCCGTGGTGCCCGCCGCCGTGGTCACCGCCTACCTCGCGCCGGTGAAGAGTGGCAGCAGCTACCACGTGCGCGTGCGCAGCCTCACCGCGGGCGGTGTGCCGAGCGCCTGGGCCGGGCCGGTCACCATTGCCGCCAGCAGCGACGCCAGCACGGTGAGCGCCAGCGTGGACTATGCGGATGTGACCGGCACCAAGCCGCCGGCGAATGCGGACAACACAACCAGCACAATCAACAGTGGCGCCACGGTGACGAGCGGAGGCATCACTTTCTCGGCCGGCGGCGCCATCAAGGGCGGACAGACCGATTACAACACCGGCACCGGCTGGTTCCTGGGCTACTCCGGCGCCGCGTACAAGTTCAGCATCGGAAACCCGGCCGGCAACCGGCTGACGTGGGACGGCTCAACGCTGACCGTGAGCGGCACCCTCAGCACCGATTACGCCAACATCACCGGCACCAAGCCGCCCAGCAGCGCCGACAACACCAACAGTGCGATCAGCGCCGGGACGACCATTTCAGGTGGTGGCATCACGCTATCCAGCGGCGGGGCTATTGCCAGCAGCGGCAAGAGCTACGGCGGCGCCACCGCTGGATTCTGGCTGGGATACACGGGCAGCGCCTACAAGTT
>CAZEOR010000147.1:0-7110 GCA_964513695.1 uncultured Thiobacillus sp. | reverse complement strand
CCTTCCTGCGCGCCTTCAACGAAGGCCGCCTGCAGCACGTCGGCAACAAGGTCGTGGTCATCGGCGGTGGCGACACGTCCATCGACGTGGCGACCGTTGCCCGCCGTCTCGGCAAGATCACCAATGCTTCCACCACCGACCTGCCTGAGATGGTGCTGGCCGGCCATGCCGCCCATGACGTCGCCTCCATCGCCGCCCGCCAGGGTGTCGATGTGGTCCTGATCTCCCGTTCCACCGTCGACAAGATGGCTGCCAACAAGCATGAGGTTGAGCAGGCCAAGTCGGAAGGTATCGAGATCATCGGCGGCGTGACCCCAGTGGCCGTGATCAAGGGCCCGGATGGCCGCGCCACCGCCTTGCGCGTGGCTGAATTCGAGATGGTCGGCAACGAGACCAAGATAAAGGAAGGCACCGAGCGCGACATCACCGGCGACCTGATCGTGTCCGCCATCGGTCAGGCCGTCGACTTCACCGGCCTGGAAGACTTCAACAACAACAAGGGCCTGATCCGCGCCGACAAGAACTACCGGTTCCCGAACAAGCCCAACATCTTTGTCGCCGGCGACGTGATCCGTCCCCACCTTCTGACCACCGCCATCGGCCATGCTCGCATCTGCGTCGATGGCATCGATGCCTTCTTGAAGGGTGATGAACTGGACCGCCGTCCCAAGGTCGATGTTTCCCACTGGGACATGGTGCGCAAGTGGGTGGAGTCCGGCCACGAGTACAAGGAGCATCATGGTCAGGATTGGGGCACCTCCGAGTGGAAAGACACGCTCCACAACTACGAGGACCGTGGTGGTCGCTATGTGATTCCGTCCACCGAGATGTTCCTGGGACACTTCCTCAACACCCCGCGCAATCAGCGTGGCGTGACCGTGCTGGACAAGGAATCCGCCCTGGGTAACTTCGAAGACCGTTTGCACGCCCTCGACGAGAAGCAGACCGTGGCCGAAGCCAAGCGCTGTATGTCTTGCGGTCTCTGCTTCGAATGCGACAACTGCGTGGTGTATTGCCCGCAGACCGCCGTGTTCAAGGTCAAGAAGAAAGACGGCCCCACCACCGGCCGTTATGTGGACACCGACTACGGCAAGTGCATCGGTTGCCACATCTGCGCGGACGTGTGCCCCACCGGCTACATCGTCATGGGTATGGGCGAGTAATCAAAAGGATGAACGGCATGGCGAAACTGGCCAGTTTTTGGCGTGCGGGGCTGCGTCTGGCCGCCCTCGCTGGCATGGCGGCCTTGCTGGCCGTCCCGTCCTTCGAGGCGGCGGCGGGCGTGGATTTGCCCAAGCTGGAGCGGGGCAAGGGTGAGAAATGCGTAGAGGACACGCAATTCATGCGTCGTAATCATCCGGATCTGCTCAAGCATCATCGTGACGAGACGATGCGCCAGGGCATCCGCACGACCAGGCACAGCCTGAGGAAGTGCGTGGAATGCCATGCCAGCGAGAAGTCCGGCAGTGTGGCGGCCAGCAAGGAAGATTTCTGCGCGGCCTGTCATAGTTATGCCAGCGTCAAGCTGGACTGCTGGGATTGCCATGCCACCAAGCCCGGCAAGAAGCCGGTACTGCAGGCTGCCCAGCCGGCATCCTCTCCCCTCATGGCCTCCACACAGAATGGGGGAAACAAATGAGCGAGCCCAACAAGCAAGCTGCTATGGCCGAAGCTGGCCAAAACCCCGACCAGGATCGCCGCACATTCCTGAAAGTGGGGGCCGCCGTATCCGGCGCCGTTGTCGCACCTGGAGTGCTGTTGTACGGCGTTGCCCACAGTCGCGCTCCGGAGCAGGGCGCCTCCAGCAAGCAGCGCTGGGGTCTTTTGATTGATACCACCAAGTGCGGTGATGGCTGCAATGATTGTGTGACTGCCTGCAATACGGAAAACGGCTTGTCCGGCAAAACTGGACCTCAGGACAGTCAGTGGATCCGCAAGGTCGATGTCAAAGATCTGCGCACCGGCTACGTGCAGAGTCTGCCCATGATGTGCCAGCATTGCGAAAACCCGCCTTGCGTGGATGTGTGCCCCACCGGGGCCTCCATGAAACGCGCGGACGGAATCGTTCTGGTGGATCGTCATATCTGCATCGGTTGCCGTTACTGCATGATGGCGTGTCCGTACAAGGCCCGTTCTTTCGTGCACGAGCCGCTCACCGACCAGAATCCGGAAGTGCCGCGCGGCAAGGGCTGCGTGGAGTCCTGTACCTTCTGCGTGCAGAGGGTGGATCGCAACGAGCAGCCGGCCTGCGTGGAAGCCTGCAACGCCAAGGGACATCAGGCAATGGTGTTCGGCGATCTGAAGGATCCGGATAGCGCTTTGTCCAAAGCCCTCAAGGCCGCTGATAGCACCGAAGTTCGCGGCGATCTGGGCCTCAATGCCGGCGTTCGTTACCAAGGAATTTAAGTCATGTCGAACGAATTCTGTACCGACCTGGGCCAATGCCGGACCCGTCAGTTCCTCACCCTGCTCGCGCTGGGCGGAGTCGTCGTACTGGGCGCCCTTTATGCCTTCTTTACCCTGGAACATCACGGCCATGTCCTCACGGGCATGAACAATCAGGTCGTCTGGGGCTTGCCCCACGTCTTTGCCGTATTCCTGATCGTGGCGGCCTCGGGTGCGTTGAACGTGGCTTCCATCGGCTCCGTATTTGGCAAACCCATGTACAAGGCCCGTGCGCCACTGTCCGGCATGCTGGCCCTGGCCATGCTGACCGGCGGCCTGGCGGTTCTGGTTCTCGATCTGGGGCGTTCCGATCGGCTGATCGTGGCGATGACCCACTACAACTTCAAATCCATCTTTGCGTGGAACATGATCTTCTACAACGGCTTCTTTGCCATCGTAGGCCTGTATCTGCTCACGCTCATGGACCGCAAGCTGAAGTACTGGTCCAAGCCGGCCGGCTTCGTGGCGTTCCTCTGGCGAATTTCCCTGACCACGGCAACGGGCTCCATTTTTGGTTTCATCGTGGCAAGGGCCGGATACAACTCTGCCCTGATGGCGCCCATGTTCATCATCATGTCCTTTGCTTACGGTCTGGCGATTTTTATGGTGGTGCAATCCTCCATGTACCGTTGGAATGGTTTGCGTCTGGACGAAACCATCCGCCGCCGCATGAAGAATCTGCTGGCGGTATTTGTCGGCGCGTCGCTTTATTTCACCGTGGTGCTCCATCTCACCAACCTGTATTTCGCCAAACAATGGGCCTATGAGCGGTTCATCCTGATGGATGGTGGCATCTACACCACCGTGTTCTGGGTCGGACAGGTCATCCTGGGCGGTATCGTACCCATCATCCTTCTGTTCATTCCGCGCACCCGTGAATCCCAGACCATGTGCTTCTGCTTCCTTGCGCCGTCCCTGGTGATCCTGGGGGGCTTGGCGCAGATGTACGTCACCATCATCGGCGGCCAGGCTTTCCCGTTGGACATGTTCCCGGGGCACGCGGTTTCCAGCAGTTTCTTCGACGGCGTGGTGGCCAGTTACACGCCATCTGTCTGGGAATGGTTGCTCGGTATGGGCGGCATCGGCATCGCCTTCATGCTGACCGTGGTTGCCGTGCGCATGTTCAAGTTCATGCCGCAGGACGATTTTGCCGAGTTGCAGATGCGCAGAAGTACCGACTAGGCGCAACCGATCACGGCCGAATCACAAAAAGCCGACAAAATTTGTCGGCTTTTTGTTTTCCTACGAATAAAATTCCCTCCATGTCGCATCTTTTTATTTCCGCCGCCCACAAATCCTCCGGAAAGACGACGGTCACACTTGGTCTTTGCCGTGCTCTGAGGAACCGGGGGCTAGTGGTCCAAGCCTTCAAGAAGGGCCCGGACTACATTGATCCCATCTGGCATGGACTCGCTTCAGGTCGGCCCAGCTATAACCTGGATTTCCATATGATGGCGTCCGCTGAGATCACCGGGCTGTTCGCACGCCATGCCGCCAACGCCGACATTGCCCTCATTGAAGGCAACAAGGGTCTGTACGACGGCATGGATCTGGAAGGCAGCAACAGCAACGCAGCCCTGGCCAAGTTGGTACGGGCCCCCGTCGTACTTGTGCTGGATACCCAGGGCATGACCCGCGGTGTCGCCCCGTTGATTCTGGGTTATCAGGCATTCGACAGGGATGTAAATATCGTCGGTGTGATTCTCAACAAGGTGGGGGGGCCGCGGCATGAAGGCAAATTACGAGCAGTCATCGAACGCTATACCGACGTGAAGGTGCTCGGTGCGGTCCGCACCGATGAACGCCTGTCCATCGTCGAGCGTCACCTGGGTCTGATGCCTGGCAACGAGTCCGATGCAGCCGAATCGCGTATCGAAGCCATCGCCGGAAGGATCGCGGAGCAAGTGGATCTGGATGGCCTACTGGCGTTGGCGAAGCGGGCGCATCCTGTGGCGGCGCCCATACCTGCCGTGTCTCCCGCGCTGGATTCCAGATTGCGCATCGCTTATGCCCACGACCAGGCTTTCGGTTTTTATTATCAGGAGGACCTGGATACCTTGCGCTCACAGGGAGTCGAGCTGTTGCCTCTGGATACTTTGGAGGACAGCCGTTTGCCCGAGTGCGACGGGCTGATCCTGGGCGGTGGATTTCCGGAAATGTTCATCCAGCGGCTGGAGGCCAATGCCACGCTGCGTAATGACATCCACCATGCGCTGGAATCCGGTCTGCCCATCTACGCCGAGTGCGGTGGACTCATGTATCTCTCCCGCTCGATCCGCTGGAATGGCCAGCATGGCGAGATGGTGGGGGCCGTTCCGGGAGATGTGGTGATGGGCGACCGGCCAGTGGGGCGAGGCTACGCCCTGCTGGAGGAAACCCCCCAGGCACCTTGGGCACCCCATGTCCAGCAGGTACCCGCCCACGAATTCCACTATTCGCGCCTGGAAAATCTCCCGACCGGCCTCAACTATGCTTACCGCGTGCTGCGAGGCCATGGCATCGACGGCAAGCGGGACGGTTACGTTTACAAGAATCTGCTTGCCGCCTATTGCCATCGCCGTGGCAGTGGCGATGCGGGTTGGATCGCGCCCTTCCTGAGCAAGGTCGGTGCCTACGCTGAAACCCGGAAAGCGGCCCGGTTTGCCGCCTGATTGTTTACTTACAAGGAGTTCGACATGATCAGTTTGACCAAAGAGGCTGCCGACCAGATTCGCCAGGCCGCCGAGCAATCCGGCGCCGGCAACATGGCCCTGCGCATCGCCGCCCGCGTCAACGATGCCGGCATGCTGGAATTCGGCATGGGCTTCGATGACGAGCGCGGCAACGATGCCGCCGTGGATTCCTGGGGCGTGACCCTGCTGATCAACGCCCAGTCCGCCCCCCTGCTGGACGACGTCACCATCGATTTCAGCGAAGTGTCCCCCGGTGAATCCCGCTTCGTGTTCATGAAGGCCAGCGCCGGTGGTTGCGGCACGGGCGGCGGCAGCAGCGGCGGCGGTTGTGGCAGCGGCGGTTGTGGTTCCGGTGGCTGTGGCAGCCACGGTTGATTGAGCCGGGCCTGGCTCAGGCCGGTCCCAAGTATTGAATCAGAGAGTTGGCAGGCATGGATTACTTACCGATCTTTCTCGACCTGCGCGGCCGCAAGGGCCTTGTGGTGGGGGGCGGCGATACCGCCGCGCGCAAAGCGACCTTGATGTTGAACGCCGGGGCCTGGGTCACTGCGGTTTCCCCGGACCCCTTGTCCGACGCATTCAAGGATCTGATCGGCACCGACCGGCTGATCCATACCCAGGCTGCATTCCGGCCGGAGCACCTGGACGGCATAGACGTGGTGTTCGCCGCAAGCGGAGACAACGTTCTCGACCAGGCCGTCCATGATGCCGCCCGCGCGCGCCACGTACCGGTCAATGTGGTGGACCGGCCCAGCCAGTGTTCCTTCATCATGCCTTCCATCATCGACCGCTCGCCGGTCATGGTGGCCGTCAGCAGCGGCGGCGAAGCCCCCGTGTTGTCGCGTCTGCTGAGAGCCCGGCTGGAAACCCTGATTCCCGCCGCCTATGGCCGGCTTGCCGCCCTGGCCGGCCGCTTCAAGCAGGAAGTGCGCAGTCGCTTCACCAGCACCGAGTCGCGCCGCAAGTTCTGGGAGAAAGCCTTCCTGTCGCCCATATCGGAGATGGTGTTCTCAGGCCGGGAGCAGGAAGCCGAGGCCAGCCTGAAGGCCATGCTGGAAGCCGACAGCGGCGCGCCGGGCACCGGCGAGGTCTATCTGGTGGGTGCCGGACCGGGCAACCCGGACCTGCTCACCTTCCGCGCCCTGCGCCTCATGCAACAGGCCGACGTGGTGGTCTACGACCGTCTGGTTTCCCCGCCCATCCTGGACATGTGCCGGCGCGATGCGGACCGGCTGTATGTAGGCAAGGAGCGGGACAACCATGCCGTGCCCCAGGACGAGATCAACATGGTCCTGGTGCGTCTGGCCAAGGAAGGCAAGCGGGTGCTGCGCCTGAAGGGCGGCGATCCGTTCATCTTCGGTCGCGGCGGCGAGGAGATCGAAACCCTGCGCGAACATGGCGTGCCCTTCCAGGTGGTGCCGGCGGTGACAGCGGCGGCGGGCGTGGCCTCCTACGCGGGCATTCCGCTCACCCATCGCGACCACGCCCAGGCCTTGATCCTGGTTACCGGCCACCTGAAGGACGGCACCATGGACCTGGATTGGGACATGCTCTGCCGGCCGCGCCAGACTATCGTCATCTACATGGGCCTGAAAGGTTTGGTCACCCTCTGCGACGAGATGAAGAAACACGGCATGCCCGGCACCACGCCGGCCGCCATCGTGCAGCAGGGCACCACACTGAATCAGAAGACTGTCACCGGTACGCTGGACACCCTGCCGGCCCTGGCTGCCCAGGCGGAATTGAAGCCACCCACCCTGATCATCGTCGGTAGCGTGGTCAGCCTGCACGCCAAGTTGAACTGGTTCCATCCCGACGTGGCCGCCGACGACCACTGGCATACGCCACTGGACAAGCCGGCTTCGATTTCGATGTGAGCCGCTGTTGGTGTGGGTCAGGTCGTTGTCGGATATTCTTACACTTGACCCTGTTGTTATTGCTTGAATCCCGGTCTATGTACACGATAGAGGTGGGCCTAAGGTAAAACCAGTAG
>CAZEOR010000146.1:0-7136 GCA_964513695.1 uncultured Thiobacillus sp. | reverse complement strand
GAGAAGCGCCTGGAAGGCATCAGCGAGATCCGCGACGAGTCGGACAAGTCCGGCATGCGCGTGGTGATCGAGCTGAAGCGCGGCGAAGTGCCGGAAGTGATCCTGAACAATCTGTACAAAGAAACGCAGATGCAGGACACCTTCGGCATGAACATGGTGGCCCTGTTGGACGGCCAGCCGCGTCTGCTCAACCTGAAGCAGTTCCTGGAAGCCTTCCTGCGCCACCGGCGCGAAGTCATCACCCGGCGCACCCAGTTCGAGCTGAAGAAGGCCCGGGACCGGGGCCACATCCTGGAAGGACTGGCCGTCGCCCTGGCCAACGTGGACGAGATCATCGCCCTGATCAAGGCCTCCGCCACGCCGCCGGAAGCCAAGGCCGCGCTGTTGTCCAAGCCCTGGCAGTCCAAGGTGGTGGAAGAGATGCTGGCGCGGGTGGCCGGCGACCTGCTCATCGCGGGCCCGGAAGCCTTCCGTCCCCTCAGCCTGCCGGCTGAGTTCGGCCTGCACAAGCAGGGCTACTTCCTCACCGAAGTCCAGGCCCAGGCCATTCTCGACTTGCGCCTGCAACGACTGACCGGCCTGGAACAGGACAAGATCGTCGGCGAATACGGCGAGGTCATGGACCGCATCGCCGACCTGCTGGACATCCTGGACAAGCCCGGCCGGGTCACCGAGATCATCACCAGCGAACTGGGCGAAATGAAGGCGGCCTTCGGCGACAAGCGCCGTTCCGAGATCGTCGTGCATGCCCAGGAAATGTCCATGGAAGACCTCATCACGCCCCAGGACGTGGTGGTGACCCTCTCCAATACCGGCTACATCAAGGCCCAGGTGCTCGACGAATACCGCACCCAGAAACGGGGCGGACGCGGCAAGCAGGCTGCCGGCACCAAGGAAGAGGACTTCATCGAGAAGCTCTTCATCGCCAACACCCACGACTACATCCTGTGCTTCACCAGCCGGGGCCGCATGTTCTGGCTCAAGGTCTACGAGGTGCCCCAGGGCGGCCGCACCGCGCGCGGCAAGCCCATCGTCAACCTGCTCAAGCTGGAGGAGGACGAACGGGTCAACGCCATCCTGCCGGTGAAGGAGTTCGACGAACAGCACTACATCTTCATGGTCACCGCCTTCGGCACGGTCAAGAAAACCCCGCTTTCCGAATTCTCCCGTCCGCGCAGCGCCGGCATCATCGCCGTGAGCCTGGACGAAGGTGATCACCTGATCGGCGTGGCCATCACCAACGGCCAGAACGACGTCATGCTGTTCTCCGACGAAGGCAAGGCCAACCGCTTCGACGAAACCGAGGTGCGCGCCATGGGCCGGGGCGCCCGCGGCGTGCGCGGCATCAAGCTGGGCGCCGGTGCCCAGGTCATCTCCCTGCTGGTGGCGGAGAACGAGGAGCAAAGCGTGCTCACCGCCACCGAGAACGGCTACGGCAAGCGCACCCCGGTGGGCGAGTACACCCGCCACGGGCGCGGCGGCCAGGGCGTCATCGCCATCTCCACCTCGGCGCGCAACGGCAAGGTGGTTGCGGCGACCCTGGTGGACGCGGAAGACGAAGTCATGCTGATCACCACCGGCGGCGTGCTGATCCGGACGCGGGTCAGTGAAATCCGTTCCCTGGGCCGATCTACCCAGGGTGTCACACTGATCAACCTGGGCGAAGGCGAGAAGCTGTCCGGCCTGCAACGGGTGCTGGATTCCGAGGAAGCCCAGGAGGAAGAGGAATAAGGTTCGGCGCCGGGCTGTCGAGGTCCGGAACGGCGTGGGTGCCCATCGGGCTCGTCGCCCCGGCCGAATCCGCGTGTTGCGTGCAGTCGCTTGAACAGGGAGCTTGTCCATGTCCACCGCCATCATCTTCTGGGCCCTGGTGCTGATCGCGCTGATCTACGGCGTGGTGATCTACAACGCCCTGGTGCAGATCAAGCACAACGTCGGCAAGGCCTGGTCCAACATCGACGTGCTGCTCAAGCAGCGCCATGACGAACTGCCCAAGCTGGTGGAAACCTGCAAGCAGTACAAACAGTTCGAGCAAGACACCCTGCGTCAGATCACGGAAGCCCGTGCGCGGGTACAGGCCGCGGGTCAGAGCCAGGACATCCCCGCCCTGGGCCTGGCGGAAGGCGCCCTGCGCGCGGGACTGGGCCAGATCTTCGCGGTCGTCGAGGCCTACCCCGAACTGCGCGCCAACGAGCGGTTCGCCCAACTCATGGCCCGCATCACCGGTCTGGAAGAAGCCATCGCCGACCGGCGCGAGTTCTACAACGAGAGCGTCAACATCAACAACGTGCGCATCGAACAGTTTCCGGACAGCTTCGTCGCCAAACTGTTCGGCTTCCCGCCCAAGCCCTTGCTGACTTTCGGCGCGGAAGAGCGCAAGGACGTGGACATCAAGGCCTTGTTCGGCGGCGGTGCGCCCTCCGCCTGACCCGATCCGGCCATCCGCCGCGCCGCTCCTGTTGGATTTCCTTCCTGCCATGCCTCGCAACTGGCGGCGCGACCTCCCGATCTATCTGTTCCTTGCTCAGGCCGGCCTGGTTTCCATGGCGTTCCAGATGGAGGACCCCGCCGTCTGGCGGCTGCTTCTGCCGGTCGCCGTGCCACTCAACCTGATCGGTTGGCTGTACACCCTGCGCATCGCCCGCGCCATCGCCGACACGCCCACTTCCAAGGTCGCCTCCGCCGCTCAGGGCTACGTGGAACTGCGCGGGACGGCCCAACCCCATGGCAGGCAACAGGTGTTCACGCCCCATACCCAACTGCCCTGCCTGTGGTACCGCTACACCGTGGAACGACGCGACGGCAACAAATGGCGCCACATGGACAGCGGCGAAAGTACCCAGCCCTTCGATCTTGAGGATGCCAGCGGCCGTTGCGCGCTGGATCCGGCGGGCGCCCACATCGAGACCTCCCATCGGGAAGTTCGCACAGAAGGTGACGTGCGCCACACCGAGTATGTGTTGTTGAAGGATGACAGTCTCTACGCCCTCGGCCTGTTCGCCAGCGACCGTCCGGAGGACCGGGTGCTCAACGCCCGCGTCGACGAAGGCGATCTGTTGGCGGAATGGAAGGCGGATCAAGCCGAGCTGCATCGCCGCTTCGACCTGGATCGGGATGGCGCCATCAGTTCCAAGGAATGGCTGCTCGCCCGCCAGGCCGCGCGACGGGAGATCTCCCGCCGGCATCAGGCCATCCGTGCCGAAACGGTATGCCACGGCATGCGCGACCCGGGCGATGGCCGCCCTTACCTGATCAGCAACCTGCCGCCGGATGGCCTGGGCGAACGCTACCGCTGGGAGTCCAGATTGTTTCTGCTGGCGATGCTGGGCAGTCTGGGGGGGCTGACTTATCTGCTCAAGGCGGGTGGGTAAAGACGGACGTGACGGTTCCGTGACTTTCGGACGCCGAACCCCGGAAAATCCTCGAAACGCCGATCATTCCCCCGTGTGGCTAACAGGCAGCAGCTGACTGGCTTCTTGCGACCGTGCTGTCAACTCCGCTGATTTGCCGGCGATGAACTTGAAGTAGCCGTTCAAGAAATTTTGAGAGTCAACTTAACGACGGTCATGAGCGGACGAATTGGTGATTCATTTGCCATGAAGATAAAGGCCGCGGCTGCCCTAGAAATTTGTCGCCAGCGCCACACGAGCAATCAATTTACTTACCCAGTCTGTTATTCGTTGATCCATCAAGCGATGTCTACATAATAGAGACATAAGTGTTTCCTAATACACAAAGAGGTTTGGAGCGAGACCTAACTTGCATAGGAACAGTCATGAGCTTAGGTAGCGCATTCTTGGCCTCAGTGGCCAGTTTATTGTTGCTGGCAAACATCATTGCCGCAGGGGCTGTCATCGTGTTTTTCGCCATGTTTGTTGTTGAGTTGGCTGACTCGGTGGTTCGTTCTAAGTTACGTGGTTTCGCCAACATCGGCTTGGCACGGGGGCAATGCCTCAATAAGCCCTGCGAGGGTGATTGAAACAGCGCGTGACTTCGCCCGCCACCGCTCAAAAATAGCGGATTGATTACCTCCGCCACCTATGGCATTGCCATGGCCACGCCAGCGCTGTCCGGGTTGAGCAGGTCCTCGCTGCCGCCAGAACCAAGACGTTGTTGAAGAAGGCGAAGAACAGGTTCTGGCGGATATTCACCAGATCCGCGCGGGATACGACCACGCGTCGGCATGGCCTTTCAAGTCGGCACACATGAGAGTGATGTCCGTTGCTTCCAGAGTGATGCCGCGCCGCAGGATTCGGGCGAGGGAAAGGGTGTTGCCCTGTTCGGGTCCGCGGTCCAGAGTGCCGCGCCGACTTGGCCGGGGATATGGGCTTATGACCCTGCTCACGGCTTGCCTTGCGTTTTGGGATGCTGTTAATTATCAGGGTCAAATACATTGCCTGGAGTTTCCATGTCGCTCATCCGTCAAGATGCTCCGCTCATGGTGGCGCTTCTGTTTCTGATGCACTTTGGTGCGGCCAACGCAGATTGCAATGCAGAAAACGCCCGATGCCAAGCGGAATGCAAGGCCAGCGCGCAAAGTTCGAGTGGTGGCATGCAAGGATTGCGTGGAGGGCGCACCAATCTCGCGATTGGTATGCTCGGTGTCACCAGTGGTCTTTGCCTGAGTGGCTGCGAAAGTCAGTTCGATAGATGCCAAGAGGAGGATGCCCAGCGGCAAGCGGAACAGCGCCAGGAAGCGGAGCGCGCGCGACAAGCCGCGGCGGAGCGCCAGCGTGTACAGGATCAGGCCAGCGAGCAAAGCCGGCAACGCGCCGCCCAGCAAGCCCAATACAACGCACAGATGGGGAAGGCGAAAAAATGGATGGAAGAAGGCTTCGAGCACTACAAACGCAAGGAGTACCAGGATGCCGCCGATTTTTTTGAAGCAGCTCTCAAACTGGATTCGAACCACCCGGAGGGGCACTACCATGCCGCACTGACTCAATTGGCCCTCAAACAGGCGAAAAAAGCGGAAGAACACGCCCTGCGCTACATCGAGCTAGAACCCGAAAGTCCCTACGTGGGCAAGCTACATCGCAGCCTGCCCGGCCTTGAAGCAGCGAAAAAGCAGCAGGATGAGGCCAAGCGGCAAGCTTTTGAGGCCCGCTACAATCAGGGCATGGTTACTCTCCCCGCGGGCAGCTTCGTGCTGGGCAGTCCGGACAACGAGTTGGGGCGTAAGGACGACGAGGGGCCACAGCGCCTTGTCACCCTCAAGAAATTCAGCCTGAGTAAAACTGAAGTCACCCGGGGCCAGTTTGCCGTCTTCGTCAGTGAGACCGGTTACGACGCAGGTAACAGTTGCAGGACCATGGAATATGGCAGGTGGGAAGACCGGAGCAGCCGCAACTGGCGCAATCCCGGCTATTCGCCGGACGACAACCATCCCGTTGTCTGTGTCAGTTGGCGAGACGCCCAGGCTTACGTTCAATGGTTGGCACGCAAGACTGGTCAGCCCTATCGCCTGCCAAGCGAGGCGGAATGGGAGTATGCCGCCAGGGCTGGCAGCAAGGCTTCACGTCATTGGGGGGATGGCGCCGATGTGGCCTGTACCTATGCCAACGTGGCTGATCAAACCAAGCTGGACGACGATTTGATGTGGACGGATCAACATGCCTGTCTGGATGGCTATTGGTATACCTCGCCGGTGGGCTCCTTCAAGCCCAACGCCTTTGGCTTACTCGACATGCTGGGTAATGCGTGGGAGTGGGTGGATGACTGCTGGGGCGAAACTCGCGCCGGCGCTCCAGTGGATGGGCGCTGTTCTGTTCGCGGGGGCGGTTGGAATAGCTCCCCTGATCGTGTGCGTTCGGCGGCGCGGGGAGCAGATCCATCATTAAAGCGCAGCAGTTCTCTGGGATTTCGTGTCGCCAAAACCCTGCCGTGATGCCGTTGATCGCCAGCGCTTCAGCAACAACGCATTGCTCACCACCGAAACCGACGACAACGCCATTGCAGCTCCCGCAATCACCGGATTGAGCAACCCGGCCGCCGCCATGGGCAGGGCGAGGACGTTGTAGAAGAAGGCAAGGAACAGGTTCTGCCGGATCTTGCGCATGACCGCGCGGGAGAGTTCGACGGCGTCGGCAACGCTGTCGAGGTCAGAGCGCATCAGCGTGATGTCGGCCGCTTCCAGCGCGATATCGGAGCCGCTGGCCATACCGAAACTGACATCGGCGCCGGCCAGCGCAGGGGCGTCGTTGACGCCGTCGCCGGCCATGCCGACGACTTGGCCGGTTTTTTTCAATGACGCCACGGCTGCTGCTTTGTCTTGTGGTTTGACGCGCGCTCGCCAGTCCTTGATGCCGACTTGCTCGGCAATCGCCTTGGCCGCATCGTGATGGTCGCCGGTCAGCATGACGCATTCGATGCCGAGCGCTTGCAGTCGAGCGACCGCATGCCGCGAAGTGGGGCGCAGACGGTCGGCAAAGGCGAGGCGGCCGAGCGTGTCGCTTGTATCGGCCAGAACTACCCAGGTCGCGGCGGAAAGCGTAGCGTCCGTGGCGCTGGCACCGATCCATTCCGGCGTGCCCAGGCGCAGCGCGCGGCCTTCGACCGTCCCGGTCACGCCCTGGCCGCCGATATTGTCGAAACTTTCTACCGGCGGGTAGGCGCTGCCACGCGATCTCGCCGCCTCCAGAACGGCGATGGCGAGCGGATGCGTGCTGCCTTGCTCCAGTGCCGCGGCCAGGCGTAGCAGTTCATTTTCATTGATGCCCGGTGAAGGTCGCAGCGAAACCAGCGCCATGCGGCCCTCGGTCAGGGTGCCGGTCTTGTCCAGTGCCAGCAGCGAGAGCTTTTCGGCGCGTTCAAGCGCTTCTGCAGAGCGAACAAGGATGCCCATTTGCGCACCGCGCCCGAGTCCGACCATTACGGCGGTCGGCGTGGCGAGGCCCAGGGCGCAGGGGCAGGCGATGACCAGCACGGCGACGGCCGGGATCAGACTCTGGGTGAAGTCGCCCGTGGCCAGCCACCAGCCGGCGAAGGTGAGGCCGGCGATGGCGATCACGGCGGGCACGAAGATGCCTGAGATGCGGTCGGCCAGTTTCTGGATGGGGGCCTTGGAACCTTGTGCCGTCTCGGTAAGGCGCACGATTTCCATCAACTGGGTGTGGGCGCCGACGCCTTCGGCGCGG
>CAZEOR010000145.1:0-7141 GCA_964513695.1 uncultured Thiobacillus sp. | reverse complement strand
CGTGCTGATGCATGCCGGGGACAGCGCCTTCATCATGGCGGTGGATGGTTTCGTCGGCCGCGACGACGTGGTGATCAAACCTCTCTCTGACATCAAACCCAAGGGTATCGCCGGTGCCACCTTGTCTGGCGATGGTTCCATCGTGCTGGTGCTGGACATGGAAGAGTTGCTTGGCAACCTTACCGCAGACACACCCATGAGCCTGTTCACCCAGGCCTGAAATCTCTTTTCGGGCAGCGCGGGTATGGCCCGCCCTGCCTGAGTTTCCTGGATACAACTCCGCCATGAGCACCGACGCATTCATTGCACGACAGCCCATCGTCGACAGCAGCCATCAATTGGTCGCTTATGAATTGCTGTTCCGGCATTCGGCCCATGCCCAAAGCGCGCGTATCGAATCCGACGTGGACGCGGGCATCACGGTCATTTCCAACACCCTTTGCAACATGGGTACGGAATGGTTGTTGAAGGGCAAACTGGCCTTCGTCAACATGGAACTTTCCATGCTGATGTCCAGCTTTTCCACCCTGCTGCCCCATGACAAGGTCGTCATCGAGATATTGGAAACCGTGCAGGTAACCCAGGAAGTCCTGGATCGGCTGGCCGAGCTCAAGGAGGCGGGCTATCGCTTCGCCCTCGACGATTTCCATTACCGGCCCGAATCCGAGCCGCTGCTCCCGCTGGCCAGCTATGTGAAACTGGATGTGTTGGCTCACACGCCCGCCGATCTGGCCAGAATGGTCAAGCAGATTCGGAAATATCCCGTGAAGCTGGTGGCGGAAAAAGTGGAAACCATCGAGCAGTTCCGGCATTGCCGGGACCTGGGGTTCGAATATTTCCAGGGCTACTACTTCGCGCGTCCGGAAAACCTGGTCACCAAGATCATCAATCCGGGCCACGCGACGGTGCTGCAATTGCTGGAGAAGGTGCGCCAGGGGGCCGACGTCAAGGATCTGGAGTCCCTGTTCAAGAAAGATGTGGCGCTGACCTTCAAGCTGCTGCGCTATATCAACTCGGCAGGCTTCGGCTTGTCCTGCGAAGTCCAGTCGATCCGCCACGCGGTGAGTATCCTGGGAATGCAGCCCCTTTACCGCTGGTTGACGCTCCTGCTGGTCACCGCGGGCGGCTCACCTACGTCCCCCACGCTGTCCCGCACGGCCATCACGCGTGGCCGTCTCTGCGAGTTGCTCGGCAAACATATTCTGCCCAAGGGCGATCAGGACAATCTGTTCATCGTCGGCGTGTTCTCCCTGTTGCCCGCCTTCCTGGAGATGCCCATGGAGCAGGTTCTGGAGCGGGTCGTCATCTCCGACAAGCTTGCCGACGCCCTCATGGACCATTCGGGGATCTATGGGCCTTTCCTGGCATTGGTGGAAGCTGTGGAAAGCGGCGATGAGGCGCAGCTGGAAAATCTGGCCACGTCCCTCATGCTATCTCCCGGCCAGGTCAGCGAGGCCCACCTCCAATCCCTGGCGTGGGTCGAACAGCTTGGGCTGGATTGATCTGTTCCGACGCTTCCCAGCGCCGGACAGCCCCTAACCAGTTCCCCTCGAGTGGGGCAAGAAGACTCGGTGCGGCCCTAGGTTTTCTTGAGAGCTCAAAGCATTTCCACAGTTATCGACGCTTTCAAGACGGTTTGCGGCTGACTGCCGCGTACCCGGTTGGTGAGCCAGATCAAACCTGCTTTCTTGATACTCATGGGCCGGGACTCACCGAACAGGAGAAGACTGGCCGCATCCCCCAGAGTGGGTTGATGGCCCACCACCAGGATCGTACCTGTGGCATCCGGCCAACCGGCGGCGGCCAGAACATGCACCCCATCCGCTCCCGGTGAGATTTCCGGCACGATCTCATAATCCCGTTCCAAAGCATTGGCTGTCTGATAGGCCCGCACAGCGGGACTGACCAGAATGCGCGTTTCCTTGGGCAGGCGGGGTGTCAGCCAGGCGGCCATCTGCTGGGCCTGCTTCAAGCCTTTGGCGGTCAATGTCCGTTCCATGTCCGGACTACCGTCCTGGGCGTCGGCGTGGCGCCAGAGAATCAGATCCATCGTGTTGTCGCTTCGGAAAAAGCGGGAGGATAGGCGGGCCATGTTACCGGGCGATGAAAATGTTCTAGCTGTTGTCACCGTCGAATAGCCCGCCCAGCACCGAGCCTTCGCCGGTCTGTTTCCCGCCGATATTGGGCGCCGAAGCGATGATGCGGTTGGCCAGCCGGGATAGCGGCAGGGTTTGCAGCCAGACTTTGCCGGGGCCCGTGAGCTTGGCGTAGAACAGCCCCTCGCCGCCGAACAGAGCGGTTTTGATCTTCCCCACGAACTGGATGTCGAAATCCACTGAAGGCTGCAAGGCAGCCAGACAGCCGGTGTCCACGCGCAGGATTTCACCGGGCGCCAGATTCTTCTCAGCAATGGTACCGCCGGCATGGAAGAACACCATGCCGTCCCCCTCCAGTTTTTGCAGGATGAAACCCTCGCCGCCGAAGAAACCTGCGCCAAGGCGGCGCTGGAAGGCGATGCCCAGGCTGACACCCTTGGCCGCGCAGAGGAAAGCATCCTTCTGGCAGATCAGGGTGCCGCCGATCTGGGTCAGGTCAACCGGAATGATCTTGCCGGGATAGGGCGCGGAGAAGGCGACCCGGCGTTTTGTCGCCGCCTGGTTGGCATAGATCGTGGTGAACAGGGATTCGCCGGTGAGCAGGCGCTTGCCCGCACCCATCAGCTTGCCCAGGAGGCCGGATTGGGACGCGGAGCCATCGCCGAAGATGGTTTCCATCTCGATGCCGTCCTGCATGAACATCATGGTGCCTGCTTCGCCGATGGCGGCCTCGCCCGGGTCCAGCTCGATTTCCACGTACTGCATGTCGTCGCCGAAAATGTCGTAGTCAATGACGTCCATTGCCATGTCGTTCTCCTGAGAAAAGTGGGTTCCTGATAGCTGGCGAATATTTTCGGTTTCGTCATTCCGGCGCAAGCAGGGTGACCAAGCTTTCTCGAAAGTCAGTCATCTCCATGCTGGACAGCGCAGTCCTCCCCGCCCCAACCCTTCCTGTTTGCGGGGGAGGCAAAGAGGGGGCAGCAGCATAACTTTCGCAAGTATCAGCAGCTCAGTCCGGTAGCAAGAGCATGCGCCGGTAGCCATGGGCACACATGGCCTGGGCTTGGCGTGCAGCCTCCACCGGATCAGCGATATCGAGTCGTGAACCGATCTCCGGCAGGTTTGTTCCGGTTTCCAGAGCATCCAGCAGTCGCAGCCAGTTATGCCAGGTCGGCGCGCCCTGGCGGACTGAAAGCGGGGGAAGCCGGCCGGTTTTCGTCAAGCCATGCCTGAGCAGGGCGAATTTACGCCGGGCGGCTTCCAGTTGGGCTTCCAGGGGCAGGCCCAGGTCAAATTCCAGGGCGATCCGTTCTGGCGGCAAGGCGCTGACGCTTTCCGCGGAAGCCGTTTCCACGGTTATGGGCTGCTCGCGCCAAGCCAGTTCATCCGGAAATGCCACAACCGGATCGATGGGGAATTTGCGGAAGCCCCACTTCGCCCCCATCCAGCACTCGATCAACACCTGATCGTTTTCGCCGGGGCACAGATCGGAAGCGCAACCCCTGATTTCCTCTTCGGCCCGCCAAGCTCTGGGATCCTGCTTCCAGCGGAAGAAGTCCCGCGCGGGAGGCGAACCGTAATCGGCTTCCAAGGCATGCCAAGTGGTGATGAACCAAGTGTAATCGTTGCGGTATTCCCGGCAGCGCCGCAAAAACTGCCACGCCCAGCCGGCGCAATCGAGTTCCGCCGTGAAGGCGTAATCCCCGGCCCGGCGCCAATCCATCAAATTGGCAGGAACACGAACGTCGCCGCGTTCTGGAATACCCGGCTGATGGCCCGGTTGCTCTTGTCCTCGATCAACAGGGCCAGCAGATCCTGCTGGGCGATGAGCTTGCCGAATTCCCGTTCGAAAGACAGGTTCTGAACCTCGCCCTCCATGCTGTTGCTGATCAGGAACTTGCCGCCGCTCCCCAATTTTGCGCTGGAGAGCTTCCACACCGCCGCTTCGATGTTGCGGGCGCTGTTGTAGAGCTTCTGGGCGGAGAGATCGTCCGGCAGGAAGAATTCGGTCTTGTGGTTGTAAGAGGCCATGAGCATGGAGGTGAGTGCGCTCATGTAGGCATAAACCCGATCGCCACTGTAACCGTCCAGGAAAGCCAGCTTGAAATTCTCCTCCCAGTTCAGCTTGGAGAGAGCAGATTCGGACCACTTGCCGGTCTGATCGAAGATTCGCGCGGAGGCCGTTTCGGCATTATCGAAACCGGATTTCCTGAACTCCTGGGGATTCCGCTTGTACAGCTTCTCGGTCAGCAGCTTGAGACTCTTCAGCATCTCGCGCTGGCTGATCTCCGTCAGCATGTCCACATCGCCCTTGGCTAGATTCGATATGGAAAAACTCCGCGCGGAACTACTGCCGTCCTTACGCTGGATTTCCTGGCCGGCACAGCCGGACAGCAGAAACAGGGCGAACAAGAGGGGGGGGTAAAAGCTACGCATTCTGGATGCTCGTCTCCGAAAACCGGACCATTGTATAGAGCGCCAAGGGAAGCCTCCAATCTCTTTGCCGGCGCTGAAGTGTGTTCCCGCAGGCCATCAGCTCGATGCAAAACTGCGTGCGGCGGCCGGAGAAGTCAGGGCGGACGATAGCTGGAGCAGCAACGATCATCAGGCCGGCAACGATGGCTCATGTCCTGCAAGTCCCCGGTTGCTTGTCACTCACAGCAGAAAAACACCGGACAGACACGCCGCGCCGCCGACATCACGCCTCCGCGCGCACTCTGCCCGGAGGCGGTCCGACTATGTCTTTTGGCAGATTGAGCGGAACAAGCGGACGGCCTAAGCTGCTGGGGCATGCCCACCCGGGGCCAAGCGTTCCGGTCAACGATAGGGTAAGGAAACAATGGATGTGGAAAAACAATCCGACACTGACCCCTTTGGTTCTTAAGCTGCTGGTATGAATAAACCAACAATAAGCTTCCATGCATGAAAACAAGGGAAGGGAAATCATGAAGAAACGATGGATGGGGCTGTTGGCGTGTCTGGTGATGAGTCAGGTTCAGGCGGCGAGTTTCGATTGCGTGAAGGCGGGCACCAAGGTCGAGAAGCTGATTTGCGGCGATGCGCAACATTCGAAGCTGGATGAGGCTCTGTTTGAAATAACAACTCATGGGAGGCTGGCGGCATGAAGCGGGAAACAACGATGAAGCACTGGATGCTGGGAATTTCACTGATGGTTCTGGGAGGCAGCATGAACGCGAATTCAATGAGTGGCGCGGGTGATTTTGCCAAGGCGATGGCTGAACGCGCTCTGGAGTCAAGGCACGCGAGCTGGAAGGAAGAAGTGCTGCTGCACGATGGCAAGAAACTGATCGTTGAGCGGTCGCAGACTTTTGGCGGCTACGCCGAACCTGCCAGTAGGGAGCGTAGCGTAGCCAAAGAAGAGTGGGTGTTCCGCATACCGGGCAGCGACCGGAAAGTTACCTGGAAATCCGATTTCAGTCGTCCGCCCGAAGGCGACAGCCTGATGCTGCTGCAACTCAACTTTCTGAATGGCGTGCCTTATATCGCCACTTCTCCTGCGGGCTGTCTTTCTTACAACCACTGGAAACGCCCCAACCCGCCCTATGTGTTCTTCAAATACGACGGCAAGGCTTGGCAGCAGATTCCGCTCTCTGCGTTTCCCGTCGTGTTCAAGGAATCAAACGTCGGAGGGGGGACAAATCCCAAGAAGCTGGCAGGCACCACGTTATCGGCAGACAGGATCAGGGAGGAAAACCGAAATCTTGAGCGGTATTTACGGGAGATCGTTCGCGAACCGCTGTCGAGTTCTCAGTTGTGTCCGCCAGAACTGACGGGTTTCAAGGCTCCCTATCCGATACCGCCGAAGGCTGGCGGAACGGGTGGGAAGTGAGATGTCGATTGACTCGACCGAATTCATGTTCTGACCAAACAGGGAGTAATCATGACCACACAATTTGAAATCGACTGCGCAGTGATGGCGGGGCTTGCTTATCAATCTACACGCGACAAGATCAACTGGTTTCCGGCACCCTCTGGCTGGCAAGAGTTCTCACATGTCCCCAACAGCACCTATCCGACTATTCTGAGCTTTGAAGCCTCAGCTTTTCAAAATATTGCAACAGGCGAAATCGTCATCTCTTATGCCGGTACAGATCCCGCATCGTTGAGCGACTGGATAACAAACCTGAGTCTTGGCACTGGATTCAGTGCCAGCCAACTTGAACAAGCTGCCCTGTATTACCTCCAGGTCAAAGCCGCCAACCCTCCCGGCACTGTCATCAGCTTCACCGGTCATAGCCTGGGCGGCGGCCTGGCCGCGCTGATGGGCGTGTTCTTCGATGAGAAAGCCGTCACCTTCGACCAAGCGCCGTTTGCCTATGCCGCCACCCTTTCCATTCGCGAAGATCTGATCAACTACCTGAACGACCAGGGCTACACAGGCACCGAATTGGCCGCGCTTGCTCCGGAACTCCTTTCCTTCAATCCCTACGAACCGGCTCCGGGGCGTAAAGCCAATATCACCGGCTACTACGTCCAAGGCGAAGTTCTTGCTGTGCTTCAGGCCAATCTGAATTTTCAAACGCTGGGCACTCAAACACCACTGCCGCAGAACAGCACCGGCTTGGGCTTGACCGGCTCCATTGACCTGCATTCCCAAGCGCTGCTTTCCGCCTTCCTGCAAAACGATGCCTTCCGAACCATCACCTTCAAGCTGCCCGAGTTGCTGAAGATGGTGTTCGATGAAGCGCTGTATGCACGCGATCCCGGCAAACTGATTAAGCCGGAGCGCAACTTCCTCGAACACCTCGTCCGCCACCAGGCCGGCGTCACCGGCGCCTTCGCCGCCGACGCCATGCTCGACCGCTTCACCTCTGACCTACAAAAAGTAGCCCAGGACGGCGGCTTCACCCTCACCAACGAACATATCACCCGCACCCTGGTGGCCTTCGCCATGCAGAAATACTACGAAGAGCCCGCCAGCGGTGCGGATCATGGGCAAGTGCTGTTCAGCGATGTCTCCGGTGGCATCCGCTTCGACCGCACCGATGTCGCCGCCAATCTCTCGGACGCCAAAGGCTGGAATC
>CAZEOR010000144.1:0-7149 GCA_964513695.1 uncultured Thiobacillus sp. | reverse complement strand
TCACCGTCTCCATCCACGGCCCCTCGTTCATGATCAGGGGCAGGGTCTGGGCCGGGAAGAAGGGCTTCTCGGTCAGGGGCAGGATATGCAGGCTGGCCGGCAGGGTCTGGGCCGGCAGGTTGGGGGTCGGCTGAACGATGCCCTCCTCGCCTTGCTGGACGAATTCACCTTCGATGGGTGTGTTGTTTTCTTCGGTCATTGGGCCGCTCTCGCTACGTGTATACGTGTGCAAATGAGGACATGACGGGAAAAACCAAGGCGTGTTGCGCCTCAAGCCAGCTTCGAAACCACCAACTACTTGATATCCAGCATCTTTTTGACCGCCTCTTCGGAATATCCGCCTTTGTTGCAGGCGATGTAGGCGGACTTCACCGCGACATGCTGCGGGTAGGCCGGGGTATACCGGTAAGCGTATTCCTCTTCACCGTAGACCTTGTACTGACCCGCGCCACAAATCTCATCCGCCAGATCCACCCAGTACTTCCGCGCCGATTCGATACCCTGCCCCATCAAAGAAAGCGCCAGTCTTTCGCTCGGCAGCACGGGAATCTCCGAAGGAAAGGACAAACCGCTTTTCGCCGCAACCAGGGAGATATCCGGCGCGATCTCGATGATTCGATAGCCGCCTGTCACCGCGTTCCACGACCTCATCTGGTTGCCATCGATGCTGACGCATCCGGCCGGCGCCAATGCATTCGCCAAGGCGAGGAATGTTTGGCGCATGCCCTGATCAGCCGTAATGCAGCCCCATCGCTTCGCGCACGTCGCGCATGGTTTCCCGCGCCAGATCCCGTGCCTTCTCGCAGCCGTCGGCGATGATGTTTTTCACCGTGTCCGGCTCCTCGGTGTAGGCGCGGGCGCGCTCCTGAATGGGGGACAGTTCCTTGAGCACCGCGTCGATGACCGGCTGCTTGCATTCGATGCAGCCAATGCCGGCGCTGGTGCAGCCTTGCTGTACCCAGGACTTCACATCGTCGCCGGAATAGACCTGGTGCAATTGCCAGACCGGACATTTCTCCGGCGCGCCGGGATCGTTGCGGCGCACCCGGGCCGGGTCGGTGGGCATGGTGCGGATTTTCTTGCTTACCGTCTCCGGCTCTTCGCGCAGGGAGATGGTGTTGCCGTAGGACTTGGACATCTTCTGGCCGTCCAGGCCGGGCATCTTGGAGGCCGCGGTGAGCAGGGCTTCCGGCTCGGTGAGGATCATCTTGCCGCCACCCTCCAGGAAGCCGTAGAGCCGCTCCTTGTCGCCCAGGGACAAATTCTGGGTCTCGCCCAGGAGGGCCTTGGCGGATTCCAGGGCCTCGTCGTCGCCCGCCTGCTGGTAGCGGGTGCGCAGTTCCTGGTAAAGCTTGGCCTTCTTGCCACCCAGTTTCTTCACCGCCGCCTCGGCTTTTTCCTCGTAGCCCGGCTCCTTGCCGTAGAGGTGGTTGAAGCGGCGCGCGATCTCCCGGGAGAACTCGATGTGGGGCACCTGGTCCTCCCCCACCGGCACCTGGTTGGCCCGATAGATGAGGATGTCGGCGGATTGCAGCAGCGGGTAGCCGAGGAAGCCGTAGGTGGACAGATCCTTCTCGGTGAGCTTCTCCTGCTGGTCCTTGTAGGTGGGCACCCGTTCCAGCCAGCCCAGGGGGGTCATCATGGACAGCAGCAGGTGCAATTCGGCGTGCTCGATGACCTGGGACTGGATGAACAGGGTGGCCCTGCTCGGGTCCACGCCCGCCGCGAGCCAGTCCACCACCATCTGCCAGGTGGCGTCCTCGATGCCCAGCGGATTGTCATAGTGGGTGGTCAGGGCATGCCAGTCGGCCACGAAAAACAGGCATTCGTATTCGTGCTGGAGCCTGATCCAGTTTTTCAGGACGCCGTAGTAATGGCCAAGATGCAGGCTGCCCGTAGGGCGCATGCCGGAGAGAACACGATCCGCGTACATAAAGTTTCCGTCAGTTGAGAACAATCTGGATGATGGCAAGGAGCTCGGCGTGCTCCATGCCGAAAATCAGGGCTGCCAGGGAGATCAGCGCATCAATCAGGGGCCACATGAAGAAGCCCAGAACCCCCAGGAACATGAGACCCAGCAAAATGAAAATGCCATACGGCTCTATGCGCGCCAGACTGTAGGCCAAACGGGGGGGCAACAGGCTCACGGCGATACGTCCGCCGTCAAGGGGCGGCAAGGGGATCAGGTTAAGGGCCATGAGCACGGCGTTGATGAACACACCCGCCCCGCCCATGAGTGCGAGGGGGATACGTAAGCCGTCAGGCAGCAGAAAAGCCACCTTGATCATGCCCGCCCAGATCAGGGCCATGAGCAGGTTGGCGCCAGGGCCCGCCGCCGCCACCCAGAACATGTCATGTTTGGGATGACGCAGGGCTCGAAAATTCACCGGCACCGGCTTGGCCCAACCGAACAGGATGCTGCCGCCACCGGACAGCTTGGCCATCAGCAAAATGACCAGAGGCACGATGATGGTGCCCACCAGATCGATATGTCGCAACGGGTTCAGGCTGATGCGCCCTTCCAGCTCCGCCGTGCGGTCGCCGAATCGCAGGGCGGCATAACCGTGGGCGGCTTCGTGCAGGGTGATGGCGAACACCACCGGCAGAGCGAAGACGGTGATTTTCTGGATCAGATTCAGTTCCATGGAGCCTCTTCCGCCCGATTCCGGGTGGCGGGGTTACTCCCCCCTTTGAAAAAGGGGGGCTGGGGGGGATTCCAATGGCGGGTCATGCCGAGACGGGGCATAAATCCCCCCTGCCCCCTCTTTTCCAAAGGGGGGAACCGTGGATCGAGCGGCAACGGGATATTGGCACGCGCTTACTCCAACCCCAGCAATGCCGGGTCGCCCAGGCCGCGCCGCACGACTTCGGGCGAACCTGAGGAGAGATCCACCACGGTGCTGGGGGTGAGACCGCCATGGCCCCCTTCGATGATCACATCCACCGCATGGCACAGGCGTTCGTCCATTTCCCAAGGGTCGGACAACGGATATTCGTCGCCTGGCAGGTGCAGGGTCGCCGACAGCAGGGGCTCGTCCAGTTCAGTCAACAGGGCGTGGGCGATGGGGTTGGAAGGCACGCGCAGGCCGATGGTGTTGCGCCGAGTCCAGAGCCGGCGCGGCGCCTCCTTGGTGGCTTCAAGGATAAAAGTGAATGGGCCGGGGGTGCCGTGCTTCATCAAACGGTATTGCACGTTGTCCACCTTGGCGTAGCGGGACACTTCCGACAGGTCGCGGCACATCAGAGTAAGGAAATGGCGATCGTCGATCTGGCGGATGGTACGCAGACGCTCCACTGCCTTCTTGTCGTCAAGATGGCAGCCAAGTGCGTAGCAGGAATCGGTGGGGTAGGCGATGACCCCGCCCTTGCGCACCATTTCCACTGCCTGCTTGATGGTGCGCGGCTGCGGGTTATCCGGGTGGATGGAAAGGAACAGGCTCACCACTGGCTCCATAGCGGTTGGCATTGGGACGGAAGCGTCTGAAGCCGCCCCAGTTCGCGGCCGCCTTCTCCGGGCGCATGAAAATCGGAACCGCTGGAAGCCATCAGCCCGAACTCCACGGAAAGATCGGCGTAGACCGGCACCTGATCCGGCGTATGGCTGCCGGTGACCACTTCGATGGCATCGCCGCCATAGTGTTTGAACTCGGACAGCAAGAGGCGCATTTTCTCGCGACCGATCTGATAACGCCCTGGATGGGCCAACACCGAATGTCCGCCGGCGGCGCGTATCCAGGTCAGCGCCTCCTCCAGGCTGGCCCATTCATGGGGCACGTAACCGGGCTTGCCCTTGACCAGGTACTTCTTGAACACCGTCTTCACGTCCTTCACCACACCCCTTTTCACCAGGAAGCGGGCGAAATGGGTCCGGCCGATGAGTTCTTTGTTGCCTGCAAACTCGTAGGCGCCTTCCAGAGCCCCGGAAATGCCCAGGCGAGCCAGTTCGTCCGACATGCGCCTTGCCCGATCGGCGCGCCCCCCCCGGTTCCGGGCAAGCCCTTCCAGCAGGGTCGGATCGGTCGGGTCCACATTGAGACCGACGATGTGGATGGTGTGATGGCTCCAGGTAATGGAAATCTCGACGCCACTCAGCAGCCGGATACCGACTTCGTCCGCGACCATCCTGGCCTCGGCCAGTCCGCTCAGTTCGTCGTGATCGGTCAAGGCCAGCACCTGCACCCCCATATTTGCTGCGCGTTCGACCAGTTCGCGGGGCGAAAGCACCCCGTCGGAAGCGGTGGAATGGCAATGGAGGTCGTAGACGGTCATGGAGAAAGGTTGAGAGAAGGCGTGGAATCATAGCAAAATGCCCGCCGCCCTTCCCTTTCCTGGGCGCCGATTGGCCACTCTTTGGCAACTCATTGGCCATTCATTTGTCATTCATTTGTCATTTTCCGTGGCACACCTGTGAAAATTCTCTTCGATCTGTTCCCCATCATCCTGTTCTTCGCCGCCTACCAGGTGGGAGAAAAGAACCCCGAAAACGCCACCGCCTGGCTCGCCGCCTTGGGCGTCGCGCTGGACAGTGGCGCCAAGCCCGGCGTGTTTCTCGCTACCGTGGTGGCCATCGCCGCCACCTTCATCCAGATCGCCTGGGTGTGGATCAAACACCGCAAGGTAGACACCATGCTGTGGATTTCCCTCGGATTGATCGTGGTTTTCGGCGGCGCCACTCTGCTACTGCACGACGAAACCTTCATCAAGTGGAAGCCCACCGTGCTCTACTGGTTGTTCGCTCTGTCTTTGGGACTCGCGCCGATTCTGTTCGAACGTAACCTGATCCGGCTGATGATGGAAAAACAGGTCGTGCTGCCTGACTATGTCTGGTCCCGCCTCAACCTGGCCTGGGCCGGCTTCTTCACCCTCATGGGCATTGCCAACCTGTGGGTCGCCATGAACTTCTCCACGGATGCCTGGGTGAACTTCAAGATGTTCGGTTCCCTGGGACTCATGCTGGTGTTCATCATTGGCCAAACGCTGTATCTGTCCCGCCATATCGAGGAAGAAAAATGAATTTGTTCTACGCCATCGTCGGCGAAGATGTGACGGGCAGTTTGGAGAAACGGCTCGCGGCGCGACCGGATCATCTCGCCCGCCTCGACGAGCTGAAGAACAAAGGCCGCCTTTTGCTGGCCGGCCCCTTCCCCGCCATCGACAGTCCGGACCCGGGCCCGGCGGGTTTTTCCGGCAGCCTCATCGTCGCCGCCTTTGCCAGCCTGGAAGCGGCGCAGGCCTGGGCGGACGCGGACCCCTATGTGGCGGCCGGCGTCTACGCCAAAGTATCGGTCAAGCCCTTCAAGCGCGTGTTGCCATGAACGAAGTCATCCAGGAAATGAAGATCCGCCTGGCGGCCCTCGACCCCCAACACTTGGAAATCCTCGACGAATCCGCCTTGCACGCGGGCCACGCCGGCGCGAAATCCGGTGGCGGTCACTTCCAGCTCACCCTGATTTCCCCGGCCTTCACCGGCCAGAATGGCATAGCCCGGCACCGTCTGGTCTACCAGGCACTGGGCGACCTCATGGGTGGAAAAATCCATGCCTTGTCCATCACCGCCCTGGCACCGGGAGAGCTCTGATTTAGACCGGCGCTGACACCCTCAAGGGAACTCCCTGCTCCTGACGCACTCCATTGACCGCTTTTCAACCACGAGAACACCATGAAACAAAAACTGCTGATGTCCATGATTTGTGCGGGCCTTTCTCTGAATGCCCTGGCCGCTGACCCGGCCGCCGCGTCCGCGGCAACCCCGGCCGCTGTGCCCGATCCCAACAAGCCCTTGGCCGTCGTCAATGGCACAGCCCTCCCCCCCATCTACGGCAATTTCATCCGGCAAAGCCGTTCAGCCCGTGGCGCGGGCCCCGAAGCCATGAGCGATGAATCCGTCCGCGATGCCCTGATCAACGTGGAATTGCTGGCTCAGGAAGCTCTGCGCAAGGGTCTCGACAAGGGACCGACCCTCAACGCCGCGATCGAATTCCAGAAGAAGGAATTGCTGGGTCAAGCCACGATTGAGGATTTCGCTCGCTCACATCCGATCAGCCCGGAGCTCGTCAAGTCCGAATACGACAAGGCCAAGGCCAAAGCCGGCGAGAGCGAATTCCGCCCGCGCCACATTCTGGTCGCCAGCGAGAAGGAAGCACGGGAGATCATTGCCAAGCTCACCACCGGCAAGAAAGTCAAGTTCGAGGATCTGGCCAAGAAATCCTCGAAGGACAGTTCTGCCGGCAACGGTGGGGATCTGGGTTGGACCCTCCCTGCCAATCTGGTACCGGAATTCGCCAATGCCATGGTCAAGTTGAAGAAGGGCGAAATCAGCAAAGACCCGGTCCAGACCCAGTTCGGCTGGCACGTCATTCAACTGGAAGACAGCCGCAAGCTGGATTTCCCTGAGTTCGACAAGATCAAGGGACGCATCGCCGGCCAGCTCCAGCAGCAGCAAGTTCGGAAATTCGTTCAGGAACTGCGTGCCACCGCCAAGGTGGAATAAAGCCAGCGGTAACGCTTTGCGCCGGCCGACTTAAATCACGGCCGGTGCATCCGGCAATTCGTTGGGGTTCGCGCCCGCCACCGGGAAATGACGGCGTAGCAGCGCGTCCGCCCGGGTTATGCCCGCAAGGGCACCCTGCTCGAATTCGCCCCGGGCGAAACAAGCTTCCATCTCACGACAGATCGCCTCCCATTCCTGGGGGGCGACTTTCCCATTGAAACCCCGGTCGGCCAGGATTTCCACATCCCGATCCGCCAGCAGCAGGTAGATCAGCACGCCATTGTTGGCTTCCGTATCCCAGACCCGCAAATCGGAAAACACCTGGATGGCTCGCCTTCGCGCTGAGCCGCCGTGCCACAGGTGTGGAAAGTCCAGGGCGCCTTCCACCACAAAGCGGATTTCACCGCCATGACCGAGCTCCGATGCCGACACGGCACGGGTGATGCGATCCATGGTCCCAGGCGGGAAGACGCGGCGAACCAGCCAGGCGGGATGGAACAGGTGGCGGATGAGCCGGGTCAATGTACGGTTCGTCATGCTTATCCCTACCAACGTCCGGAGGCGCCGCCTCCACCGAAACCGCCGCCTCCGCCGCCAAAGCCGCCCGACCCGCCCGACCCGCCGCCGAGTCCGCCGATGAGATTGGAAATTCCGATCAG
>CAZEOR010000143.1:1662-7159 GCA_964513695.1 uncultured Thiobacillus sp. | reverse complement strand
GCCGAGTTCCGCCGATGGGCCAAGGTGGCCTTGAAGACCGATGTTGCCGCCGCCCTGCGCGTCGTCGACGCGGAAGAAGGCCTCGCGCTGAACACTGACTACCGCGGCAAGGACACCGCCACCAACGTGCTCACCTTCGCATACGGACCCGACCCGGAAACCGGCGCCCTGACCGGCGATATCGTCCTGTGCGCGCCGGTGGTGGAGAAGGAAGCGAAGGAACAAGGCAAGACCCTCGCGGCCCACTACGCCCATCTCACCGTGCACGGCGTGCTGCACCTCCAGGGTTACGACCACGAAACCGGAGAGGCGGACGCGATCGCCATGGAAGCAATAGAAAGCTTTATCATGCAGGCGTTGGGATTTCCCAATCCATACAACCCTTTATGAACGACGACAGTAGTCCGCGACCTGGTTTTCTGGAACGCCTCACTTCCTGGCTCTCCCGCGAGCCGGACAACCGGGAGGAATTGCTCGAACTCCTCCATGCCGCCTACGAGAACAATCTGCTGGATGCCGATGCCCTTTCAATGATCGAGGGCGTCATGCAAGTGTCCGAAATGCAGGCGCGCGAAATCATGATTCCCCGCGCCCAGATGGACGTGGTGGACATCAACGACTCCCCCGAGCAGTTGCTGCCCTACGTCATCGAAACCGCCCACTCCCGCTTCCCGGCTGTGGACGGCGACCGGGATCACGTGGTCGGCATCCTGCTGGCCAAGGATCTGCTGCGACTGTGCACCGGCGAGGAGGTCGATCTGCGCGACCAGTTGCGGCCGGCGGTGTTCATCCCTGAGTCGAAGCGGCTCAACGTGCTGCTGAAGGAGTTCCGCGTCTCCCGCAACCACATCGCCATCGTCGTGGACGAGTACGGCGGCGTGGCCGGACTGGTGACCATCGAGGATGTGCTGGAGCAGATCGTCGGCGACATCGAGGATGAATACGATTACGACGAGGCCGAGGACAACATCATCTCCGAACGTGATGGCATGTTCCGGGTCAAGGCCCAGACCGAGATCGGTGATTTCAATCAGGTTCTTGGGGCCAGTTTCGCCGACGACGAATTCGACACAGTCGGCGGCTTGGTGACCCATGCCTTCGGGCGCCTGCCCAAGCGGGGCGAAACCGTTGAAATCGCGGGTTTCCGTTTCCATGTGCTGCGTGCCGGTAGCCGCCGCCTGCACACCCTGCGCGTGGAGCGCCTGCCCCAGACCAGCCTGCTGTAATGCACCGGGAAGATCGCCGCTGGAAGCCGGTATTCCTGTTCGTCCTGCTTCTGTTTCTTTTTCCTGCCGCCAGCAGCGTCTTAGCCTGGATCGAGGGCAATACCCTGGATTTGTGGGAATGGCTGGGGGTGATCTTCTTCCCTCTGCTCGCTTGGTTCTGGTTCCGTCACTTCTCCGTCTTGGGCTGCCATGAAAGCTGCTCAATACCTGATAAGCCAAGAGAGTGAATACTCACCTTGCCATGTCCCAGGCATCCCGCTAACTTAGCGGCTACTTGCATTCCCGGGATACTTCCGCATCTACCCCGGACTTTCTATCTCTTGGATCTGACATGACTGCCTGGACCGATTTTCTTGTATCCCGTGGTGCCCAGTTCGATAACGGCGCTGTCACCGGTTTCGGCGATTCCGCCGCCGAATTGGCAGCTACCCGCAGCCAGACAGTGGTGGCCGACCTATCCCATTATGGCTTGATCGCCTTTTCCGGCGAAGATACCCAGACCTTCCTGCATGGTCAGATCACCAACGATCTACGCGTCCTGAAGGAAAGCACGGCCGTATTTGCCGCATATCTCTCACCCAAGGGGCGGATGCTGGCCAATTTCCTGGTCATGAGGCGGGGCGATGATGTGCTGGTCATGCTGCCCGAGGCCCTGCGGGAAAGCATCCAGAAACGTCTGTCCATGTTCATCCTGCGTAGCAAGGTCAAGGGGCGGGATGCCGGTCCGGAATGGGTACGGTTGGGTATCGATGGCGCCGATGCCGCTTCCCTGATCGCGGATATCCTTGCGACAGCCGCGCCGGTCGGAATGATGGCGGTGGCCCATGGCGCAAATGCCTTCGCCTTGCGTTTGGGCGATGAGCGTTTCGACCTCTTTCTCGCGCCGGACGCCGCGCCTGCGGCCTGGGAGAAATTGACGGCTCGCGCCTGTCCTGTGGGCGCGCCGGTCTGGGATTGGCTGATGGTGCAAGCCGGCGTGCCGGTGGTGCTGCCTCAGACCCAGGATCATTTCGTCCCCCAGATGGCCAACATGGAAATTCTGGGCGGTGTCAGCTTCAACAAGGGTTGCTATCCCGGCCAGGAAATCGTTGCGCGCAGTCAGTATCTGGGCAAGGTGAAGCGGCGCCTGCACCTTGCCCACCTGGATGCGGAAGCCCAGCCTGGTGACGAATTGTTCGCTCCAGACCCGGCCGACCAGTCCGCAGGCCTCATCGCCAACGCAGCGCCCGCCCCCGATGGTGGCTGGGATGTTCTGGCGGTGGTGCTCAATCCCAGCGTGGAAGCGGGCGAAGTTCGGCTCAAGAGCAGGGACGGTGCGAAACTCTCATTCAAACCTTTGCCCTACCCGGTCGCCTGATCGCTTGGTTTTCAATTACTACGTCTGGTACCGGGTCGCCCAGGACGAAAGGGCAGCGGAACTCGCTGTACGAACCATGATGGCGCGTCTGGGCTGTCGCACCGGTGTGATGGGGCGCTTGATGAAGAAGCGCGATGAGCCTCGTCTCTGGATGGAAGTCTATGAAAACATCCCGGATGCGGGCAGTTTCGAACGAAGCCTGAATCAGACGCTGGACGAATTCGATGTGGAGATGTTTCTGGATGGCCCGCGCCGCACCGAATGTTTTCTCGCCGAGCCACCCATACCAGCCGCTTGCGCGGCTTCCCGCTAATACAGGTTGCGTGCATGAGCAAACCCGGAGAACGCAAGATCCAGATCCTGCAAACCCTGGCAGGCATGCTGGAGACGCCCCAGGCCGAGAAGATCACCACGGCGGCCCTGGCGGCACGGGTGGAAGTTTCTGAGGCGGCCCTCTACCGCCATTTCGCCAGCAAGGCCCAGATGTTCGAGGGCCTCATCGAGTTTATCGAACAGACACTGTTCAGCTTGATCAACCGTATCGTCGCCGAAGAGACCCAGGGGCTCCCGCAGGCCCAGGCCATGGTGCAACTGCTCCTGGGTTTCGCCGAAAAGAACCGGGGCATGACCCGGGTGCTGACTGGTGAAGCTCTGGTGAACGAGCACGAGCGCTTGCAGGCCAGAGTCAATCAGTTGCTTGATCGGGTGGAAGCCAGTCTCAAACAAGCGCTGCGCATCGCCGCCAATCAAGGTGGCGCGGCCCAGACACTGGATGCAGCCACCGGCGCCAACCTGATTCTGTGCTGGGTGCAGGGGCGTTGGCAGCAATTTGTGAAGAGCGGTTTTACCCGCCCCCCCCTAGGCCAATGGGAAAGCCAGTGGGCACTTGTGGAGAAGAGTTTGGCGGGTCCGACATGATCCCCCGTGTCACTGCGATCACGCTGGGCGTGAACAGCCTGGAAACATCCATAGCTTTTTATCGCGCCGTTTTCGGCCTCTCACCCAATCCCGACTACGAGGGTGTGGCATTCTTCGAACTTCCCGGCACCTGGGTGACCCTATATCCCAGAGTCGAACTGGCGAAGGATATCTCTCCCACGCTATCTCCCGTGCCCGGCGGATTCAGTGGCGTGACATTTGCCTATAACGTCCGCGACCGGGAGGAGGTCCTGGCACTGTTTGATTTGGCCCGGGAGGCGGGCGCCACCATTGTCAAAGTACCCCACGATACTTTTTGGGGTGGCTTCAGCGGTTATTTCGCCGATCCGGACGGATATTTCTGGGAAATCGCGTGGGGGCCCATGTTCGATTTCGCCCCGAATGGCGACCTGCGCTTCAAGAAAGCCTAGTTACTTGTACTGCCGCCACTCGGCGGGCGTCTCGTCGTGATCGCCGTGAGGACGCTTGGTCCAGGCTTCCATGTGGGCCTGATAGTTCTTGGTGCGGGACTCGGGTTTCCCCATATTTTCCCGTTGCACTCGTTCGCTGTAGTAAGCCAGGGTACGTCGGATGCGGATCAGTAAGCTGCCTTCCAAGTGGAACCCCTGGATGGAAAGCGCGGATTCCAGGTCTTGCAGTGTGTAATCGGCGACGCAGTATTCCAGTTGAAGGGCCAAGGGGCCGGACTGGGCTACCGTCAGGCCCGGCAAGCCGCACAACAAAGCCAGGGCACGTTCGACCTGACCTGGCGGCAGGGGGTGGAAGACAATCTCGCGACGCTTCTGGATGTCGCAGGGAGACGTCATCCGGACCCTCCTAGTCCTTCCTGTTCTGCAGCAGGGACAGGCCCTTTAGCAAGGTAAGAGCCTGATTGAACTGGTAGTCGTTCTTGCTGACCACTTCGCCGGGCTCCAGTTTGGGCTTGTTGTCTTTCTTGGCGCCGGACTTGTCCGACTTTTCGTCCTTGGACTTGTCATCCTTCGGCTTGGCTTCCTTGCCGGCTTCGCCATCCTGGGTATTGGTCAGGTGCTTGTCCAGGTCGGCCTCGCGAACTTCCATTTTCACGCCCTCACCGGTGGTGATGGTGGCCTCTTCGGCGACGATATCGGGCGTGATGCCCTTGGCCTGAATGCTGCGGCCATTGGGTGTGAAATAACGGGCCGTGGTGAGCTTGATGGCGGTGCCGTTGTTTAGGGGCAGGATGGTCTGCACCGACCCCTTGCCGAAGGTCTGGGTGCCCACCACCAGGGCGCGCTTCTGGTCCTGCAGGGCGCCTGCGACGATCTCCGAGGCGGAGGCGGAACCCCCATTGACCAGCACCACCAGCGGCACAGTTTTGGTCCAGGCCGGCAGATTCTTCAGGTAGTCGCTTTCCGCCGGGCGCAAATAGTTTTCGCGGGTATTGGTCAGGCGCATCTTGGCATCTTCCGTACGTCCATCGGTATAGACCACCAGATCACCGCTCTTGAGGAAGGCGCCAGCAACGGCGACGGCGGTATTCAGCAATCCGCCCGGATCGTTGCGCAGGTCCAGCACCAAGCCCTTGAGAGCGGCGCCCTTGTTCTGCTCCTGAAGATCCTTGAGCGCGCTCACCAGATTCTCGCCGGTATGCTCCTGGAACTGGGTGATGCGGACATAGCCGAAGTTGGGCTCCGCCAGCTTGTGCTTGACGCTCTTGATCTTGATGATCGCGCGGGTCAGCGTGAAAGTAAGCGGTTTGGACTCACCCTTGCGCACGACAGTGAGTACGATATCGGTGCCGGGCTTGCCTCGCATCTTCTTGACGGCGTCATTCAGGGTCATGCCCTTGACCGGGCTGTCGTCCAGCTTGATGACCAGGTCGCCGCTTTTGATACCGGCCTTGAAGGCGGGCGTGTCCTCGATGGGGGAGACCACCTTGACGAAGCCGTCCTCCATGCCGACTTCGATACCCAGGCCGCCGAATTCGCCCTGGGTGCCGACCTGCAATTCCTTG
>CAZEOR010000143.1:0-1652 GCA_964513695.1 uncultured Thiobacillus sp. | reverse complement strand
GAATGGGGATCGAGTCCGGACAGCACGCCGTTGATGGCCTCGGTGATGAGCTTCTTGTCCTCGACGGGCTCGACGTAGTCGCTCTTGATCTTGCCGAAGATCTCGCTGAAGGCGCGCAGGTCTTCGATGGGCAACGGTTCCGGCTCCCGGTCGGCGACGGCCGAATAGTTCAGGGTCAGGGCGGCGCCGAAGACGACGCCCATGCCGATCAGGCCGATTTGTTTGAGCTTGCTGGTCATGCTGCCTCTAGATGATGCGGATCGCCTTAAGTTCAACGGACCCAGGCGAGGGGATCGAAGGGTTTGCCCTGGTGGCGCAGTTCGAAGTAGAGGCCGGGTTCATCCTGGCCTCCGGTGGCGCCAACTGCCGCCACCACATCACCCGCGCGCACGGGCTCGCCCGGCTGTTTATACAAGCTTTCGTTATTACTGTATAGGCTGAGATACCCGTCGCCGTGATCTACGATGAGCAGGTTTCCGAAGCCGCGCAACCAGTCAGCGAACGCCACCCGGCCACTGCCGACGGCACGTACTTCCTGACCCTGTCGGGCGCGAATGAACACGCCCTTCCAGGCTGGGCCGCCTCCTTCCCGTGTTTGGCCAAACTTGTGCAGGATTTCTCCCGTCACAGGCAATGCGAGTTTGCCCCTGAGGCGGTCGAAGTCCAGACCAGCCAAGCTGGCATCGGCCACTTTGTCGACTTTCTGGCCGGGTTTCGCAGGAAGGGCAGTTTTCGGCGCAGCTGCGAGTTTCGCCAGTTTTTCGATTAATCGGGTCAGGCGTTTTTCATCCCTGACCAGGGTGTCGATTTCCTTGCGTTGTTGACGGATCTGTTCGGAAAGTTTGTAGAGTACCTGCTGGCGAGCGCCTTTTTCCGCTTCCAGTGTCTTCTTCTGCGCCACTCGTTCGTGTCGCACCTGGGATAGGTTGTCGTTCTGCAGTCTTGTCTTATCCTGTAGCGCGCGCAACCGGGACAACGAGTCCCGATGCTGGCGGATAAGTTCCGCCCGGGCCCGGCCGATGTACCCGTAGTACTCCAGATTGCGCGCAACCTCGCCGGGATTCTGGCCGTTGAGCAGGAGTTTCATGGCATCGCCGCCGCCCTGGATGTAGCGCTCCCTGATCAGTTCAGCGAGGCGCTTCTGCTGTTCTGCGATTTCATTCTGGGTGGTTCGGGTGTCTTCATTGAGCTGCTTGAGATCGCGCGACAGGTGACGTTGGCGAGATTCCAGGTCACGCAGTCCTCGATTCATATCCGAGATGCGACGCTCCGATTTCTTCAAGGCATCAGCCACCTCGCTGCGGTCCTCGTTGGCCTGTTCCAGTTCCTCCTGAAGCGATTGGATACGGCCGCGCAGATCCTTCAACTCCTGCTGCTTACCGTTGTCACTGGCCGCCAGCGCGGTCGCTGCGCAAAGGGATATCAGCAGAATGAATAGTGCACGCACGTCATTCAAGAACTGATTATGCAGTGCTTAGGAATAATCGATGAGTGCATGTCCCGACATTTCGAGGGGCTGGGACAATCCCATCATCTTCAGCAAGGTGGGCGCCACGTCTTCCAGGGCGCCGCTTTCGGAGATATTGGCTTTGCGGCCGATATAGATGAAAGGCACCAGATTGATGGTGTGAGCAGTATGGGGTTGATTGGTG
>CAZEOR010000142.1:1509-7187 GCA_964513695.1 uncultured Thiobacillus sp. | reverse complement strand
ATGCCGCTTCCAGCAGAGTGTCGTTCCCTTCCACGAAAAATTCGTGGCCGGAAGGTTGCACAGTGACTTGAACGGACATGATGCGCATCACACTTTCCTGGGCCAGCAGCGCTTCCGCACGTTCCGCCTCGCTGGGGGCGGCTTCGAGCTCGCGCTTGAGCCATAGTTTGAGTCCGGCCACGGCATCCACGCTCGCCGCGCCCCCTGTTTCCGCCACGTCCTGGAGCTTGTCGCCCAGGAAGCGGAACACCTCGTCGTAATGCAACAGCAGACTCTTGGCGGCGGCGAACTCCTTGCCCAGTTCGTACAGACGTTCCGCCAGCACCGCCTTGTCCGGCAGTGTGCGTTCGTACACCCGCTTGCCGAAGGCTTTCGCCTTGATCTCCTCCACCCGCTTGAATTCGCCGTCGTCCTCCCATTGCACATCGGGAAAGACGCGCAGGAGCTCGTTCATGTCCACCATGCCGTCGAAGGTGGACAGTTCGCCGTCATGGATCATGCGCTGGATGACCGAACGGGACTGGCCAACCAGGCGGGCGACGCGGGAAACGGGAAGGTAATGGGCCATGGCCTGCATAATAGCCAGACGCCGAATACCGACAAAACAGTGCCCGCGAATATTTGAAGATGCTGAATCTGGCCGTCCGACCCTACCGGGAACATGCCTACCTGGCCCTGCGCCAGTCCGGCATGCCCGCCCTCCTCGCCCGCCTGTTCGCGGCCAGGGGCATCGACGCCCCGGCGGAAATGAAATCGAAGCTGGCGGAATTGCTGCCGGTGGGCGAGCTGAAAAACGCCGAGGCGGCCGGCATGCGCCTGGCCGACGCCATCGCCCGCCAGGAGAAACTGCTGGTGGTGGCCGACTACGACGCCGACGGCGCCACCGCCTGCGCCGTCGCCATGGCCGGCCTTTCCGCCCTGGGCGCCAGAGTGGACTACCTGGTGCCCAACCGCTTCGAATACGGCTACGGCCTGTCGCCTGAAATCGTCCGCATCGCCGCGGAACGCGCCCCCGACCTGCTCATCACCGTGGACAACGGCATCGCCGCCCACGCCGGCATTGAGGAAGCCAGGCGGCTGGGCATGGAAGTGCTGGTCACCGACCACCACCTGCCGGCCGAGACCCTGCCGGACGCCCTCATCGTCAACCCGAACCAGCCCGGCTGCCCCTTCCCCAGCAAGCATCTGGCCGGCGTGGGCGTCATGTTCTACGTGCTGATGGCCCTGCGCGCGGAGCTGCGCAAACGCGGTGTTTTCGCTAGCCGTCCCGAGCCCAATCTGGCCGATCTGCTGGATCTAGTCGCCCTCGGTACCGTGGCCGACGTGGTGCGGCTGGACGCCAACAACCGCCTGCTGGTGGCCCATGGTCTCGCCCGCATCCGCCAGGGCAAGGCCCGCCCTGGCATCCAGGCCCTGTTCCAGGTGGCCGGCCGCCCCCTGGCCCGGGCTGGCAGCGAAGACCTGGGCTTCACCATCGGCCCCCGCCTCAATGCCGCCGGCCGCCTTTCCGACATGAGCCGGGGCATCGAATGCCTGCTGGCCAAGGACAAGAACCACGCCCTGCCCCTGGCCGGCGAGCTTGATCAGCTCAACCGGGAACGGCGCGGCATCGAATCGGAAATGCAGGAACAGGCCCTGGCCCTGCTGGACGGCATCCAGGTCGCCGACGGCGCCAGCATCGTCCTGTTCGACCCGAGCTGGCACCAGGGCGTGGTGGGCCTGCTGGCCTCGCGCCTGAAGGAACGCCACCACCGCCCCACCCTCATCTTCGCCGACGCCGGCGACGGCCTGCTGCGCGGCTCCGGCCGCGCCATCCCCGGCCTGCATCTACGCGACGCTCTGGATGTGGTGGACCGCCGCCTCCCCGGTGTCATCCTCAAATATGGCGGCCACGCCGCCGCCGCCGGCCTCACCCTGCGCCGGGAAGACCTATGCGCCTTCACCACCGCCTTCGAAGCCGTGGCCCAGGAAAGCCTGTCCGCCGCCGACCTCATCCGCGTCATCGAGACCGACGGCGAACTCACCCCCGCTGAATTCACCCTGGAAAACGCCGAAGCCCTGCGCAACACCGTCTGGGGCCAGGGCTTCCCCGCCCCCGCCTTCCAGGGCGAATTCACCGTGCAAAGCCAGCGGCTGGTAGGAGAAAAGCACCTGAAGCTGCGCTTGGCCGGCAACGGCCTCGCCGCGGAAGCCATGCTGTTCTTCCACGACACGCCACTACCCGAACGGATTCAGACGGTGTATCGGCTGGAGGTGAACGAATGGAACGGGGTGAGGAGCTTGCAGCTCAATGTGGCGCATTGGGCTGATATAGCCCTGAAGTAGGGTGCCTGCGTAAGGCTAACGAACGAAGTCGAGCCGCCGTTCCAGAAAATGCCGAACTGCCATCAACGATGTCCAGTTGCCCAATTACGCATCACCCACATCGGACTTTGACCAATCCAGCACCATCAACTCCGGCACTTGCGCAAACGCCCTATCCGCGCTGACCAGCGTGCAACCCTCCGCCAGCGCATGGGTGGCAATCATCAAATCCATGGGAGACAGTGGCTTGCCGAGAGTTTCCAGTACGGTGCGTAGAGACGCATAGCGCTGAGCACATAGGGATGTCCACGGCCGGATGTCTGCGGTGGATAGAAAGCTCTCCAGTATGTGGCGCAAATCCGCGTTGACTGCCCGCCGGGCCAGGCCGAAACGCAGTTCGGCCTCGGTGATGACGGAAATGCAGAATTCCCGCTGATTCAGCAAAGCTCCCAGGTTTTCCGCCCTGCCCTTGACCAGGGCGGAGACGGCGTTGGTATCCAGCATGAACGCTCCACTCACCAGGGCGCTCATGGCCAGTCACGTTCCACAGGCGGGCCGGAGTCGCGCAGGTTGTCCAGGGCATCCAGGTCTTCCTGGGGAATCAGGGGGAGTAGCTGGTCGCGCAACTTGAGCCATGCCTCGAATTTTCGGTTGCGCGGGCTGAGGATGACATCGCCGGTGAGGGGATCGCGCCTGATCAGGACTTCGTCGCCCTCGAAACGGAACTCCGCTGGCAGGCGCACGGCTTGGCTGCGGCCGTTTTTGAAGAGTTTGGCGGTTTGCATGAGGATTGCCTTTCCTGCTGATATATACCGTGGTTTATATCAGCCAAGGTAAGGCAATTCAAGCCGAGAATCGACCTGTTTCCAGTTTGGCTACTTCACCAACCCCCACCCCTGCAAGCGGCTGAAGGCGTGCTGGGCCTGGCCGCCCTGGCGGCTCATCTGCAGGTAGCGGTAGTACTCCTGGGCGGCGGCCTGCTTGTTCTGCATCTGCTCCAGGGAGAAACCCTTGAGGAAAGTGGTGTTGGGGTTGCCGGGCAGCAGGCGGTCGTATTCCTGGAAGGCGGCGAGGGCCCGGTCGGGCTGCTTGAGTTGCAGGTGGGCGACGCCGGCGAGTTGGCTAGCCTGGGCTTCGGTGGGATAGATGGCCTTGGCTTTCGCCAGGTAGGGCTGGGCCTCGTTGGGGCGCTTCATGGCCATCTGGGTCTTGGCCATGAGTACCAGGCCGGGGTAGTCGTCCGGCGCCAGGGCCAAGGCCTGGCGCAGATGGCCTTCGGCCGTGTCGTATTTCTTCTGGTTGAGCATGGATTCGCCCTTCTGCTGTTCGCCGATGGCGGGCTTCAGGCCACGCAGGCGGGCGGTGTGGTCCATGTAGCGCTCCTTCTGGCGTGGCTTTTTGGCACTGTCCTTGTAGGTTGTTTGCAAGGCGCGCTGGGTGTTGGCGACCCGCTCCGAACTCATGGGATGGGTGGCGAACATGAGTTCCAGGGCGCCGGGTTTGCTCTTGGACTGGCTGTTGAGCATGTCCATGAGGTCCGCCATGCCTTCCGGGGTATAGCCGGCCTTGCTCATATACTCCATGCCCAGGGCGTCGGCTTCCCGTTCGTTGTCCCGGCTGTAGTGGGCCAGCAGGGCGCCGCCGCCCAGGCTGCCAATGAGCTGGGCCAGTTCGCCGTATTGGGGTTTCTTGGCGGCGGCGGCCACTGTGGCGGTGGCGGCGACGATCTCCAGCAGGGTGCCTTGGGCCTGGCGCTCGGCGAAATGGCGGGCGTTGACGTGGCCGATCTCGTGGCCCATGAGGGCGGCCAGTTCATCCTCGCTCTCCACTTCCAGCATGATGCCCCGGGTGGCGGCGATGGAGCCGCCGGGGAAGGCGTAGGCGTTGACGTAGTTGGCGTTCACGGCCTGGAACTTGTAAGGCATGTCCGGGCGATGGGATTTCCCGGCCATGCGGTTGCCCACATCAGCCACGTACTGATTGAGGCCGGCGTCCTGGCTGACCCCATAGTCTTCGGAGAACTGGTGGGGCGAGTGCTGCTTGTCCAGGGCGATCTCTTCTTCTTTACCCATCATGACAAAGGATTTCTTGCCGGTGACCGGGTCGGTGGCGCAGCCAGTCAGCCAAAGGGAGGCGCCGAGGCCGGGGAGAGTCCAGATAAAGTTTCGTCTATTCATGATGTTGAGATATCTAGTTAAATCAATATATAAGGATTGGTCGCAAGGTGTTTCCACTGTGCCTGTCCGCTCCCTCCTGCGGGAGAAGGAAGAACGAATACCTGGCTAAACGCTGCTCTGAATAATCCCCCCACCCAGGCAGACATCGCCAGCGTAGACCACCACCGACTGGCCGGGGGTGACCGCCCATTGGGCCTCATCAAAGCACAGACGGATTTCGCCGTCAGTGACGGCCTTCACCACACAGCTCGCATCCTGCTGCCGGTAGCGAGTCTTGGCCGTATAGCGGCCGCCCGCTGTGGGGGCGACGCCTAGCCAGGACAGGTCGGCGGCGACGAGTTCATGGGAGAGCAACAAAGAATGGTCGTGGCCCTGCACCACGATGAGTTCGTTGCGCTCCAGATCCTTGCCGGCGACGAACCAGGGGATGCCCTCCTCTGCCCCCTTGATGCCGCCGATGCCCAAGCCCTTGCGCTGGCCCAGGGTGTGGAACATGAGGCCCTGGTGGCGGCCCATGACTTTGCCTTCAGGGGTGACCATGTCGCCGGGCCGGATGGGCAGGTAGCGTTGCAGGAATTCCCGGAACGGCCGCTCGCCGATGAAGCAGATGCCGGTGCTGTCCTTCTTCTCCGCCACCGGCAGGCCGGCCTGGCGCGCGAGTTCTCGCACCTGTGGCTTGGGTAGTTCGCCCAGGGGAAACAGGGCCTTGGCAATCTGGGCCTGGTTCAGTCGGTAGAGGAAATAGCTCTGGTCCTTGTTGCCATCCAGGGCCTTGAGCAGCCGGCGATGCGGAGTCTCGCCTTCCAGCCGGGCGTAGTGGCCGGTGGCGATGTGGTCCGCGCCCAGGTCCATGGCGTAATCGAGGAAGGCCTTGAACTTGATCTCGGCGTTACACAGGACGTCCGGGTTGGGGGTGCGTCCCGCTTGGTATTCGGCCAGGAAGTAGGCGAACACCCGGTCCTGGTATTCCTTGCTGAAGTTGACCAGTTCCACCTCGATGTCCAGCACGTCGGCGATGGCCAGCACGTCCTGGAAATCCTGGCGGATGGGGCAGTCCTCCTCCAGATCGTCCGCTTCCCAGTTCTTCATGAACACGCCCACCACGTCGTGGCCCTGCTGCTTAAGCAGCCAGGCGGTGACGGCAGAATCCACGCCTCCAGAGAGCCCGACGACAATGCGGCTCATCTCCCCTCCCCC
>CAZEOR010000142.1:0-1409 GCA_964513695.1 uncultured Thiobacillus sp. | reverse complement strand
CCCTCCCCCGGGGGGGGAGGGAGCAAGCTCGTCCGCGTAATCCGTCAGCAGTTCGAGGGGATAGGCCTTTCCGGCGAGGTGGTCCTCCATGCAGCGGATCAGCAGCGGGCTGCGGTGCCTATGGCTGGTGGCGCGGATTTCTTCCGGCGTCATCCACACCGCCCGCAGGATGCCCTTGTCCAGGGCGGCGGTGGGATCGAAGCCGGTGATAACACCGGTGAAGGCAAAACGCAGATAGGTGCGGTTGCGCCGCTTGGGATGGCGCCAGCGGTACACGCCCACCAGAGCTTCGGGCTCGAAATGGTGGGCGGTTTCCTCGAAGCATTCCCGCCGAACGGCTTCCACCAGGGATTCCCCCTCGTCCAGATGGCCGGCGGGCTGATTGAAGAGGATGCCGTCGTCGGTCTTCTCCTCCACCAGCAGGTATTTGCCGTCCTGTTCCACGATGGCGGCGACCACCACGTGGGGTTTCCAGTTGTCGCTCATACGGGTTTTCCCCACAGATCATAATCGTCCGACCGGGTAATCCTCACTTTCACGAAATCCCCCGGCTTCAGCCCCTTACCCTGGGCGATGTGCACCACGCCGTCGATTTCCGGGGCGTCGGCGTAGCTGCGGGCGACCGCCCTTCCCCCGCCCACTTCATCTACCAGCACGGTCATTTCCTTGCCGATGCGGGCCTTGAGCTTGGCGGCGCTGATGTCGGCCTGGACATCCATGAAGCGGGCCAGGCGGTCCTGCTGGATGTCCTCGTCCACGTGGTCCGGCAAGGCGTTGGCGGCGGCGCCCTTCACGGGGGAGTAGGCGAATGCGCCGACCCGGTCGAGTTGGGCGGCTTCGAGAAAATCCAGGAGTTCGTCGAAATCGGCCTCGGTCTCGCCGGGGAAACCGACAATGAAGGTGCTGCGGATCACCAGGTCCGGGCAAATTTCCCGCCATTTCTCGATGCGGCGCAGGGTGTTCTCGGCATGGGCCGGGCGCTTCATGGCTTTCAGGATGCGGTGGCTGGCATGCTGGAACGGTACGTCCAGGTAGGGCAACACCTTGCCTTCGGCCATGAGCGGGATGACGTCGTCCACGCTGGGATAGGGATAGACGTAATGCAGCCGCACCCAGATGCCCAGCTTGGCCAGTTCCTGCACCAGTTCCAGCATGCGGGTCTTCACCGGCCGGCCGTTCCAGAAGCCGGTGCGGTACTTCACGTCCACGCCGTAAGCGCTTGTATCTTGGGAGATGATGAGCAATTCCCTGACGCCCGCCTTGGCCAGGGCTTGGGCTTCCGAGAGCACGTCGCCGATGGGCCGGGACACCAGGTCGCCGCGCAGGCTGGGGATGATGCAGAAGGTGCAGCGATGGTTGCAGCCTTCTGAAATCTTCAGATAGGCGTAGTGGCGCGGCGTCAGCTTCAG
>CAZEOR010000141.1:0-7212 GCA_964513695.1 uncultured Thiobacillus sp. | reverse complement strand
AGGACAGCATGACCATGTACTCGGCGCCTTCCGCGTCCATGGGGATGGGCAGGCCGTAGTCTTCTTCCACGTGCTTCATCTGGGCCTTGACGGCGGGCAGCTTGACACCCATCGGGCTGCCGATGGTGACGGTACGGTTGACCGCGCCCTTGATGCCTACCGGGGCGTTGCCGGAGGCGGACATGCCCTCGCGGAACTTGCGCACCATATAGACAATGTCGTTACCCACCGGGCAGACCACCGAGCAACGTCCGCACAAGGTGCAGGAGTTGTAGACCAACTCCTGCCACTCACTCAACTCGGCGTCAGTCACCGGTTTGGACAGACCCACCATTTTTTTCAGACGGCCCAGCAAGGTGTATTCCTGCTCGTAGACACGGCGCAGAGGTTCCAGCTTGTGGATCGGGGTGTACTTGGGATCGCCGGTTTCCGTATAGAACAGGCAGGCTTCGGCACACAGCCCGCAGTGCACGCAACTATTGAAGTAACTGGCGATGGGGGCGTCGATGACTTCCTTGAGGACCCGGACGCCTTTTTCCATGGTGGCGCTCATACCGCGACTCCTTTGTGACCATTGACCGCACCGTTGAACCAACGCGAACCGAACACGGTAAAGGCATGGAACAGCTTGGTGAAAGGTAGAACGATGAGAAGAATTTCCACGCTCAGGATGTGCAGAGCCAGCATGGTGGTATAGGGCAGCAACATGTGCCGCACCGCCAGCCAACCGGTCAGCAGAGGAAGGAAGGTCACCAACCAGGTAAACCAGTCCTCGAAGGTGGAAAGATAGCGCTTGACTGGACGGTTGATGCGGTCGACAAGTACCACCACCATGGCGGCAATGGTGATGACCGCCACCAGATCGATGAACTGGGACGGCAAACCCGGCCAGGACAAGCCGACGAGACTTTGGATCAGCTTGATGTGGGGCGCGAACAGGAACACCACGATGGCCAGACCAATATGGAAGACGTAGCCACCGATGTATGTCACCGGAGACGTCTTCAACATGCCTTCAGGCGGGAGGGAACGCCGAAATATGGTGTTCAAGCCGGAAGCGCCAGCCACACTGCGAGGCGCGGACAGATCTTTTTTGCGGCCCAGACCATAGATTTCGATCAATCGCCACAACACACCCAGCAGAAAGATGCCGACTGCGATATTGAGGCCAGTGCCTCTTACCCAGGTTAAGAATTGCATTTCATTCATGATCATTTCTCCAGATCGGCCAGGGTCGTGGTCTCATGACCGGCCTTGGCTGCGCTCTTCTTGGCGCGGTTAGCGAAACTGACCGCCACCCCCGCCACGGCGCCAGCGGCGACCGCCGCCGAGGCCATCTTCAGAGGGTTTGCCGGCATCGAGAGGGCTTTATAGAAACCTCCCGCATCCCAGAAGTCGGGCTCTGAACAACCCAGGCAACCATGTCCGGATTCCACCGGCCAGGACGTACCGCCGTTCCATTTGACCGTAGCGCAGGCGTTGTAGGTGACCGGACCCTTGCAGCCCAGCTCGAACAGACACCAGCCCTTGCGGGCGCCTTCGTCGTCGAAGGTCTTGGCAAACTTGCCCTGATCGTAGAAGGGACGCCGATAGCAACGGTCATGGATGGTTTCGCCGTAGAAAGCCTTGGGCCGTCCCTTTCCATCCAGCTCCGGCAAGCTGCCGAAAGTCAGGAAGTGGGCCAGCACGCCGGTCATGACCACTGGGATGGGCGGGCAGCCGGGGATGTTGATGATTGGCTTGTCCTTGATCACATCGGAGACGGAAACGGCTCCGGTGGGATTGGGGTTGGCCTTGGGGATGCCGCCGAAGGCCGCGCATGAACCCATGGCGACGATGGCCGCAGCACCCTTCGCCACCTCCTTCAGCGTTTCAAGGTTGGACTTGCCCGCGATGCAGGAATAAGCGCCATCCAGCCCCAAGGGGACAGAACCGTCAACGATCAGCAGATACTTGCCTTCGTTGTCCTTCATGGCCTTGTGGAGAGCCTCTTCGGCCTGATGCCCGGCAGCTGCCATCAGGGTTTCTTGATAATCCAGAGAGATGGCATCGAAGATCAGCCCTTCCAGGGTCGGCGAATGGGAACGGGTGATGGACTCCGTACAGCCCGTGCACTCCTGGAACGGCAACCAGATGACCGAAGGCCGCTTGGTCGCAGCCGGTGCGGCAGCCATGGCTTCTGCCATGGCGCGCCCCGCGGACGGGGGTAACGCCATCATGGATGCCAACGTGGCGCAGTATTTGAAGAAGGTGCGGCGGGTCACGCCTTGCCGCGCTAGGGTGTCAATCAATGGACCTTGCATGCTTAGCCTCCTGGCTTCCAACACTCACGTGAACTCTCAAAATCAGCTTAGACCAGAAATCAGTAATTCAAGATGTTCTAATCCAATTTTTATGTCTTCGGGATGGGCTTTGACCAATTCGGGCACAAAAGCGACCTCGATGAAGCGCGAGGCTACTGCACCATGCTCATTGTGGTGGGTCACCCACCACACCCCCGGACAGGCGGTTTCATTCAGAGTCGACTCGCCCTCGGACTCCAGGGTGATGGCGATTTCGCCCTTGCCCAAAGTTTCGTGGAGCCAGTCCAGATCCGCCGGCGTCAAGGGCAAGGCATTCAGATCGATGGCGCTCGATTCCCCGGTGCCCAGCAGGTGCCGAACATGCTCAGCGATTTCCTGGAGCAGAACCCGCGCATTACCGGACAAGACGTTGGCGGTATAGGGACTCTCGTTCTTGCCATTGGAAAGCGTGACGACGGGGATGTCTTTAAGCGTCATGACGCCAAACCTCTATCAATTGACGAATGGCAGCGCAAACCGGCGGAATGGCGCTGGCGACGGCGGAAGTCGGGAACTCCCCCCAATCGACCACTTCCGGCTGTATCGCCAACATGGCGCGCCTCTCGGGCCAATGGCCGGCAAGGATGGCAATAGCGCGCAGGTCGGTGAGCCCGACTTCATGCACAGTGGATTTGCGGTTGCCGAGCAGAAAAGCATCCATGGCCTCTCCCTCGAACAATTTCCAGGTGCCGGGCTCCGACTTGATGTTGGCCGCGTCCACCACAATGAGGGCATCCGCTTCTTCGATAGGGCCAGCCAGGGTAAATGACAGGGTCCCGCCGTCCAGTAGCTCCACATCATCGGGAAGGGGGGACTCGGCGGCGAGGGCATGGAGGACATGGATGCCAACCCCCTCATCGCTGAGCAGCGTATTGCCGATACCGAGAACCAGGGTCTTCATGGCGGCAAAGCATACTTCGCAGATGCAGCAAATACAACCCACCTATTTTCTCAACATATTGATATTGCTCAATAATTTTGCAACATTTCGGACTTCTCCATCTGCATTCAATGACTTATACTCTTCATTAAGAATATTAATTGGTACTGATATGTGTCTCGCCATTCCCATGCAAATCACCGCCGTCGATGGTCTATCCGCCCGTTGCGAAGCCCGCGGCATCGAGCGTGTCATTTCCCTTTTCATGATGCAGGACGAACCGCTGGAAATCGGCGACTACGTGATGGTCAGCGTCGGCCAGGCGGTGCGTAAAGTCAGCGCGGAAGATGCCCGTCTGTCCTGGGAACTCTACGATTTGATCCTGGCGGAAACCCCCAACCAATAACACCCACAGGAACGACCATGAACGACCAGCTCGCCGCCCTGGATCAGGCAAAAAGCACCCTGCTTGATCTGGCGATCCGTTTCGGCCCCAAGCTGGCAGTAGCCCTGCTGATCCTCGCTGTCGGTTTCTTTGTAGGCCGCTGGCTGGGCAAGCTATCCGAACAGATGCTGAAAAAACTCGGCATCGACGCAACCGTGCGCCAACTCCTGGTGCGCATCGTGCGCATCCTCGTGCTAGGCCTGTTCCTCATCATGGCCCTGCAAAATCTGGGGGTGGAACTGCTACCCCTGATCGCCGGTCTCGGCGTGGCGGGCGCCGGTATCGCCCTGGCCATGCAGGGAGTGCTTGGCAACGTGGTAGCCGGACTCACCATCATTTTCACGCGGCCGTTTAGCCTCGGCGAATACATCTCCATCGTCGGCGAGGAAGGCACGGTGGAGGAAATCAGTCTATTCAGCACTGTGTTGAGCCATCCGGACCGTTCCCGAGTCGTCATACCCAACCGGAAGATAGTCGGCGAAATCCTACATAACCATGGCGGCATCCGGCAGTTGGATGTGGTCGTGGGGGTGGCTTATGACACGGAAATCAAGCAGGCGCTGTCGTTGATCCAGGAAATCCTTGGCGCCAACGCGAAGGTGCTACGAAACCCCGAGCCAGTGATACGTGTGCTTACCCTGGCGGACTCCAGTGTCCTCATCGCGGTGAAGCCCTGGGTAAAAGTCGACGATTTCAACGATGCCGCAGGGGAAATCAACCAGTCCATCCTGGAAGTCTTCCGTGTTCAGGGAATCGCCATCCCCTTCCCGCAGAGGGAAGTGCGACTACTGGGCTCCCCCTAGGCGCGCGCGGGCAAGTTCAACTTGCCCGGGTTTCGTCCCGTTGCGCCTCGGGGTCGAACTCTGCGCGAACCGAGTCCAGCGCATCCTTTAGGCTTTCCTCGGACAAGGCATTCAGACTTTCGGCCAACAATTCGGCTGCATCGATGGTGTCCTGGTCCTCGGGTAAGGTTTCCGAATCCAGGTTTGCCACCAGTACTGCAGCGGCACCCACCACTTGGAGCAGCCTCTGGCGCTCCACCATCAGCAGTTCAAGTTCTTCCCGCAGAAGGCGGACTTCCTGGTCGTTCAAGGCATGGACGGTCATTTTGCTGCTCCCACGGACTGGTGCAATGGATAATACTCCCGTCCATCCGACCTTCAGAAGTCTGTCCGCGTGCTGCGACCCGCCCAACTCGACCTGTCCCTGATCGGACAGCCCTTGCCATGGGACCTGTTCACCGAATCCGGTGTTCTGGTAGCCGGCGAGGGTTTGGTTATCACCGATGAAGCCCACTTTCTGAAGTTGATCGGCCGCCCTCTGTTCCGCAATATGGACAAGGGCCTGGATTCCAACAAACTGCTGGATAGGCTGGCGGCACTTTACCAGCAGGCAGAGGGGCTGATATCCGCGCCGGCTGGTGTACTCGACCCTGCCCGTATCGCCCAGGTCGCACGAGATCTCTGTGCTGTTTTCCAGGTGGATCCGGATGCCTGCCTGGGCTATCCGCGCCTTGTCCGCTTGGCCCGCCCGAGTGTCTCCCACAGCCTGCACGTCATGTTCATTGCGCTGATGCTGGCGGATCAGATGGATATCAGCGAAACGGAACGCGAATATCTGGCCTGTGCCGCCCTGACTATGAACATGGCTGACCTCGCCCTGCACGACCGGCTGGTGGATCAGGCATCCACCCTCTCCGGCGAGGAACAACACTTGCTGACTTCCCATCCCGCCCGCACGGCGGAACTTCTGGCGGGGGCGGGTCTGGACAACCCAGTCTGGTTGGAGAGCGTGACCCAACATCACGAAAACATGGATGGCAGCGGCTATCCCGCCGGCCTCTCGGGCGGAAGCATCCGCCTGACTGCGCGCATTCTGCGGGTCGCGGACACCTATTGCGCGAAGATTACAGGCCGTCACTATCGCCCACCCAAATCCGGCCGCTTCGCCCTTCAGGAAATTTTCGGGCGTGAGCGGGGGCGATTGGACAGCCAGATCGCCACCCTGCTGCTGCGCCGCATCGGACTGTTCCCCCCTGGAACGCTGGTACGCTTGGCCAATCGGGAGAATGCCTGCATCACCCGGCGCGCACGAAGCGGTATGGTACGTCTCGCCGTCAGCTTCATGGACCCCCGGGGCCGTCCCCTGGACCCGCCGCGGGAAAGGGACATGAGCACCCGGACCCACCACCTGCGCGCCGTGCTGGAAGCTGAGCCAGCCTGGCCGAAAATCGACTGGAAACATCTCTGGGGATATTGACCTTGTCTGATCGGCTCTCACCCTTCGTCTTCGACGCCAACCGGGAAAATTTCGACCGGATAATCCTGGGCAACTCCATGAAGGGTCTGGTCCTGGCCCATTTCTGGTCGCCCAAGGCTGGTCCCTGCATGGTATTGATGCCACGTCTGGTGAAGCTCGCCACCGATTACGGTGGCCGCTTCCTGCTGGTAATGGCCAACACCGACGAACTGGGCCAGATCGCCCGCCGATTGGGCGTCACCAGCGTCCCCACCGTGAAGTTTTTCCTGAAGGGCGAAGCCGTCCACACCATCCATGGCGCGGAACCTGACAGCATCTTCCAAGAAGCCCTGGGCCGGTATCTTGCGAACGACCAAGACCGGGAACGCATGGCCGCCCTCGCCCTTCACCAAGCGGGACGAGGCGATGAGGCCATCGCCATGCTGGCGCGCATCGCCGTGGAGCATCCAGAGGATCTGGCTGTCGCGGCGGATCTCGCGAAACTGCTCTCCCTGGCGGGCCGAACCGGCGAGGCCCTGGGACTGCTTTCCGCGCTACCGATGCCGGCCCGAACCTCACATGGCATTGCCCACTTGCTTTCCCATCTGGAGCTGCTTGACGCAGCCAGAAACGGCCCGGACGATCCGGAAGCCGGGCTCGCCGCAGATGTGGCAAATCATGGTGCCCGGCTCACCCTGGCCGCCCGTGCCCTGTTCGACAACCAGGAGGAAATCGCCCTGGCACAACTTCTGGAACTTGCCCAACTGGCGCCGGGTTTCCGCGACGACATCGGTCGCCGGGCACTGATCGCCCTATTCGCCACCCTGGGACCGGAACACGAACTGACTCGGCGTTTCCGTGCTGCGCTTGCGGCACTCAACGCATGACCGATATCTGGCGCGCGGATTTCGCCGCCACGCCACCCTTTTCCCACCTCCGCGCCTGGGCTGATGAATTGACAGGCAAGGAATGGCCTACCCTGGACCGAATCAATCGGTTGGCCGCTACGGCAAGTCTGACCAACGCTCTTGGAAAGCCGGTCCGTTTCCAACCCCAGGATCGGCGTTGCGGGCAGCGGGACTACGAAGCCGGCATTCTGTCCACAGGGGAAGTTCCGACACGCGAAAACAACTGGCACGACTTGCTGAACGCGTTGAGCTGGCTGGCATTTCCCCGCGCAAAAGCAGCCTTGAATGCGGTCCAGTGCCAATTCCTGGGCCTGAAACAATCGCGTGGACCGGTCTCGGATGCAGCCACCCTGTTCGATGAAAGTGGCCTGGTGCTGACTGGCCCCAACGATAAGTTAG
>CAZEOR010000140.1:3538-7214 GCA_964513695.1 uncultured Thiobacillus sp. | reverse complement strand
CCCCTCCAGCTGCACCGAGCTATTCTCCACCGCCCGCTTCAGCACCTCGTCCGCCAAGCCCCCAGGCCTCCTCGCTTCCTTCACCGCTCGATACAGCGCCAGGCGAACCCGCACGGCCTCCTGCGCACTCCCACACTCAATCCGTATCACCTCCCCTGCGCCCGCGCGCCTCCAGGCTTCTTGATACAGCGCCATCAGATCGTTACTCATTCCCTAACCCCCAAGGTTGATTGATTGGCCAAGGCGCGGAGTATATAAGCCAAACCCCCGCCAATTCCCCATTATCCGGGGGTTGATCCAGCGTGCAAGCCTGCAGCGGGGCGTATCTCCATTATCCAATGCCCCGCCAATGCGGCCGGATTGTGGTCTGGCGTGCGATGGCGTTGCCGTGGCATTTTCCGGGGTTATCCAATGACAGACCACCCCTCCCCCCTCATGTCCTTCGACCCCTCCCCATGCACCATTCTAGGGATAAAAAAAAAAATGGATTTAGTCTGAGAGGAGTCCGGGAGGGGGAGGGGGGGGGGGTACCGTGTCATTCGATAACTCCGAAAAATGCCAGAACAATGCCACGACAACCCAGGGAAGAATCCCGCGAAACGCATTTAACGGGCGTTTGAGCGGTTTTCGGTGTTCCGGGTAGGATAGTATCACCGAGGGGTTGGAGGCCCGGGAATGGGGCATTCCGGCCCGGGAAATGGCATTGTGGGGTGTGGCATCCCCCGGATTCGGAGTGCCGCGCCGTGCGCCGATACCCGCGCCAATTAACCCCCGGTAACCCGCGCCAGAAGCGAAAACGCCACCTGGAGGTGGCGCTGAGAGAGGGGGGGGGGGGAATGGACTACACTCAGCCCCGCGTGGGCAAACCCGCCAGCAATGCGGTGGACTCCTCCGCTGCCTTCGGCGCGCGCTCAACCCGGATCGTCGCCATGATCGCGGCAATTTCCGGGTTGATCCGCAGCGCCGCTTTCTCATCGGCCGATTTGGCATCCAGCCATTCGGCCATCGCCTTGGCATCCATCACGCCCGCATACATGCGGCACAGCGCCGAGAGCAGCAGCCCGTTCGCCGCGCCGTCGCCGCTCTCGCGTGGCTTGTTCCATTGGCCGACCAGCAGCCGCTGATAAACCTCGTTCACCGCGTCAAACTTGTCCGCAATGGTGGCGGATTTGCCCGTTTCCTTGTTCCGGGAGATGGCCGCCGCGTCGATCAACTTCTGCTTGGCCCCATGCCATGCGAAGGTCTCGCGCAAACGGGCAATGTCATCTTCCGTCAGGTAGATCGTTCGGCCATCGGCGAATGCCACGCGCATGTCGGTCGGTCCCTCCTGCACATCACACACAGTCCCATTGTTGAGAAACACACATGAAACGTCAGGCGTGCGGGGGGTATCGGTTTTCGTTACCATATCAATCTCCAAATGGTGCGGGATTGCACCCGGAACCCCTCCAACGAGGGGAATCGGCTGGAATCACAAATCAGGCTGCCAGCCGAGAATGTCGTATGCCCCGCGCCAGATGCGGACATTAGACACTATACGCCGGTCGAGAGCATCAACCAGATGCATGGCCGTGATGAGGGAGGGGGTGGAAATGCAGACCAGCTCCCGGGCGTTTGCGGTGAGGTATGCGATGACGTACATAGTAGGGTTCCAGATTCCGGGGTTGAGGTACCGGGATACATGCATCACCCATGCCAACATGGCTGAGACTAGGGTAAACACCTAAATCTGGGGGGTTATCCACACCCCCACCATGCCAACCCCCCGTTTATCCCCAGGTTGCCCACTGTTGGCCAGGTACAACGGTGACAATTCCGGTCACATCGGGGTGACAATTTCCGTCACCGCTGACAATTCCCGTCATACGGGTTTTCCCTGATTATCCACCGGCTTGATCAATGACAATTCCGTGGCAGTTCCGTGACAATTGTAACTGCAGCTGTCATAGTTGTAACTGCGCACCATCCTGGTGCATCCAGACCCCCCGGGGGGTTGTCGGCAGGTGGGGGTCCGCGAGGGCGGGGTTTAGGGCTGGGTACCACCTACCCGCGCCTCGACAGCTTTTTCCGCATCAAAACTGCTCAAAAAATAAGGAAAAAGCTGAGATTATAACTCTCGTGGGGTATGGCGGGATAAGTTGCGTCAATTTCCCCCGCCACTGAGAGCTGCTGGCGTTAGTTTGCGGGATATACTCCGCGCCTTCCCCCTCCCCCGGGCTTGACACGCCGGCGCAGAGCCCCCATAATCGTGCGAGCCTAGAGTTTCTGGGCAAGGGAACTGCAATGGAATCATCTGACGACCTGCTCGCGCGATTGATGGCTGAGCGCCCGCCGAGCGCGCCGCTGAAGGGCACGGAATCCGCGGCCGGGGCGATCAAGCGCGTGCACTACACGCATGACGCGATGATTGACCTGATGATCGCGAGTCCCGGGGTCAGCCAAAACGCGATTGCCCAGCACTTCGGGTACCAAGCCGCCTGGGTCAGCCGCATCCTGAACTCCGACGCGTTTAATCTGCGGCTCGCCGAGCGGAAAAAGGACCTGGTCGACCCGACCATCATGCTGACGGTGGATGAGAAGCTCAAGGCCCTCGCCAGCCGGAGCCTCGATGTGCTGCAGGAGAAGCTGGAGACTGCCCCAACCACGGATCTGGCGCTCGAGGCCGCGAAGCTGTCGACCAAGGCCCTGGGCTTCGGCGCCCGGCCGATGAATGCGGGCTTTGTCCAGAACAATTTCGTCGTTGCGCTGCCAGGCAAGGTCGCGAGCCAGGAGGCCTGGGCCGAGCGGGCCAGCGGGCGCGGAGCCGAAGATGCGACAATCATTCCACCGGATCTGGCTGCGCTGGTACAAGACCGTGCGGCTTAAGGAGACCACATGAGCTCGACTTCCAATGTCCCGAAGCCCCTTGGGGCGAATACCCTGCCCCCGACGAGCGTGCCACTGGCAGGCGGGGCGAATGCCGGTGCGGCAAACGCTGTCACGGATGGGCTAGGCAAGGTCTTCGCCGGCACGCGGAGAGTCAAGGACCCCGTCTACGCTGATGCGGAAGGGATTTCGACCATCTGGTTTCCCTTCAATGAGAACTCTGGCAGCAAGGTCTATGATCAAGTCAGCAACCTCGTCGGGAGCTTTGGCGGCGGCAGCTCTACGACCCGGTGGAATCAGCATGGCCCAGGTGTGTCGCCGAACGGCACGAACAATCGCATCCTGGTCACCGACGGCACTCCGGCAGGCTTCATCAGCTCGACGAAGCAGCTCTTTGATCTCACGACCCTGGTCAGTCGTGGCGACATGATCTGCGCTTGGTACGTCGTGTCGCACCCGACCAGCGGCTATGCGACCGACGCCGCGGTGTTCGGCTGGGGGTGCTCGAACGAGGCGAAGGGTGGTTGGGCCTTGGGCATCAAGGCGTCGAACCAGAAGCCGATCTTCATGCTGCGGACGCGCGGAGGGGCTGCGGTTGCGACCTGCTCCCCCGGCACGAGTTCCCTGCTCGGTTCCGGCACCGACAACACCCGCAGTGCCGTCTGCATGACCATCGCGGATAGCAAGGTCACCGGGCGGCTGGAGGTGCAGGCGTTTGCCTTGCCCCTGGGTACCGATGGCGGCGGGGTGAGCTTTTCCACCGTCGGCTTCGACACCCCACTGGCCGTGCCCGATGGCACCGCGGCCCCCA
>CAZEOR010000140.1:0-3528 GCA_964513695.1 uncultured Thiobacillus sp. | reverse complement strand
CCCCAGCTACGACGTCACAGCCCCACTCACGTTGCTGGCCTGGCCGACTGTCGATGGAGCGACCTTCTCCAACTTCCTCGGCCCGACTATGGCCCTGGCCCAACTCGGCATCCAGCGCCGGCCCTACAACCCAGGGCTCGGCATGAAGATCGTCCGCGACCTGCGCCGCAACATCCGCGCGTTTCCTGACTCTGCGAGGTAAGCAATGTACACCATCACCTATTCGGCTTGCCAATCGGTCTCGGGGAATCAGCCCTGGGATGCCGTGCTGGCGAAGAACCCAGTCGCCCATGTGTTCTCCGGGGACTTTGTCTACAATGATGGCGCGGGGCACGATCTGCTCGGGCAGAACTACATCGACGCGTGCTTTTGGGACTATGTGCTGGACCCAGTCGGCGCCCCGGCCAACGCCCACAACGCGACGACTGCCTACAACCGCTGGCACTACCGCTATGGCACAGCCGGCCGGCGGTCGTACCGGGATTTCTGGAACCAGGTCACTGCCCGCGGAATCAAGGTCTACTTCCAGGCCGATGACCATGACTGCGCGCACAACAACTTCGATCACACCGTGGCGCAGTCGGCGGCGACTTGGCTGAACGGCGTCAACGGCCAGACCCGGACGATCACCACGCAGTCCCAGGTCCTCCAGATCTGGCGCTTCCGCATCCAGGCTCTGCGCAACATCATCGCCGACTACGGCGACAATCCGCCCTTCGGCCCACCGAACGGGGACATTCCCAGCGCCATGGTCGGCACGGCGAGTGCCAGCGAGTACCCGGTCGAGTACTTCTACCAGGACTTCGGGGACACCGGCTTCGGCGGAAAGACCCTCCGGCTGATCTTCCCGGACTCGGTGAGCTACAAGAACCCGCAGACGGACCCCGACACCGCCGCGAAGCAGTTCTGGGGCCCGACGCAGGAGGAGTGGCTCTACCGCACTGCGCTGGAGGCGAAGCAACAAGGCTTCGGGATGATCGGCTTCCTCTCGACCAAGGACCTGTTCAACGTCGACAATAACGACGGCCCCTGGACCTACAGCGTCCGCCGGGATGCGCTGTTGCAGAAGTTGAGCGACGCCGGCATCCCGAGCTTCTGGCTGACCGGTGACAAGCATGTCCCGCACGCAGGGGTCACCCTCACCGCCGCAGGGCAAGCCTACAACTCCATTTCCATCTGCGCGTGCCCCTTTGGCCAAGGTTGCGGCCAGCTCGCCCAATACGCGCAAAACAACTGGTACGCGAGCCGGAACGACCAGGCTGTGTTTGGCGCCATCGAGGTCGATTCAGTCGGCCAGACCGTGACCGTCAGCATCGTCGACGCCTTCACCGGGCAGAACGAGTATTCGGTGGTCCTGCCGTTCTTCAGCCAAGTTCCCAGCAGCGTCTACATGGCCCCGAATGAGCCTTTTGTTGGGCAAGGCGGGCACCTGCGGCGGACGGGCACCTGGGGCGCGACGAACACGACCTATCAGAACACCAGCGCGATCAATGAGCGAGTTGTTGTCTCTGGCGGCACGGTGAGCGCGATTGCAGTCAGCCGCGACAACACAACCTTCGATGCCACCGGGCTGACCGCTGGTCAGTTCTACCTCGCTCCCGGCGACTGGCTCCGCGTCACTCACACCGGCGCGCCGAGTTACTTCGTCTATCCGGACTGAGCGTGACCGAAGTCGCTCAAACCATCATCTGGCAGCCCCAGGAGGGGCCGCAGACGGACTTGCTGGAATGCCCGGTCTTTGAGGTGTTCTTCGGTGGTGCGCGGGGTGGCGGGAAGACTGAAGGGTCAATCGGCGACTGGCTGCAGCACGCTTCGATGTACGGGGAGGCTGCGATCGGCATCTTCTTCCGGCGCAAACTCGTCCAGCTCGCGGAAGTCATCGCGCGGACGAAACAGCTCTTCCCCAAGCTCGGGGCGAAGTACAACGAGCAGCAGAAGACCTGGACGATGGCGAACGGCGCGCGGCTGAAATTCGCCTACTTGGAAAGGGATAGCGATGCTGAGGAGTACCAAGGCCACAATTACACCAGGGTCTATGTCGAGGAAGTCACCAACTTTCCTTCCAGCAAGCCAATCGACAAGCTCCGCGCTACTCTACGCAGCGCTTCTGGTGTTCCTGTTGGCATGCGGCTTACTGGTAACCCTGGTGGGGCAGGTCATAACTGGGTCAAGAAACGCTACATTGACCCTGATCCGAAGGGCTACCGGCTGATCACCGAGGAGACGGAGATTGAAGTCGATGGTGTGAAGTCGACGGTGAGCCTGTCGCGGGTGTTTATCCCGTCGAAGATCGCTGACAATCGCCTGCTGATGCGGAATGACCCGACTTACATCCTCCGGTTGAAGCAGTCAGGTAGCGCCGCGTTGGTTCGCGCCTGGCTGGAGGGGGATTGGAGCATCATTGACGGGGCTTTCTTTGACGAGTGGGATCACACGAAGCATGTGATCCAGGCCGAGTACCTAATCCAGATCCCACGAGGTTCCCTGCGCTTCCGTGCGTTTGACTGGGGCTCCGCGAAGCCGTTTTCCTGCGGCTGGTACGCCGTGAGCGACGGGAATTGGCCGCTGATCTCCGAAGATCGCCCCCCGATCCCCAAGGGGGCTCTGGTCAAGTTCAAGGAGTGGTACGGCGCGACTGGACCGAATGTAGGTTTGAAGATGACCGCGGACCTGGTCGCTCGTGGCATCATGGAACGCGAAGCCTCCGACGGTCTGCGAGCGAACTACGGTGTGGCTGACCCGTCGATCTTCATCCAAGATGGTGGTCCGAGTATCGCTGAGACCATGGCGATCTATGGGTGTCAGTGGCGGCGGGCGGACAACAAGCGCAAGGCAGGGGCGGAGACCGTTCGCCAGCGCCTTTCCGGCGTCGATGGCGTGCCGATGCTCTACTTCCTCGAGCAGTGTGACGATACCATCCGCACCCTGCCGGTCCTCCAGCACGACGAAACCGACCCTGAAGACCTCGACACCGACGCGGAAGACCACGCTTACGACGAGACGCGGTATGCCTGCATGTCGCGCCCCTGGGTGCCACAACCTCGATTGCCGGAAGTCAATCGCTTGCCAAAGCTCCCCCAACAGCACACTATCAATGATCTGCTCGAGAAGCTGCGCCGGAAGCGCATGGCGGAAGAGCGCCGTTTCTAAGGAACCAAAATGGCATCCGTGGATGTGACTGTCAAATCAACCTCAACCGGCGAAGCCGAGGTTTCGAGCTGGCTCAAGGAGATTGAGGCGGCGCGGAAGCGTGAGAAGGACTGGCGGAAGGAGGCGCAAGCCCTCGTGCAGATGTACGAGGGGGCGAAGTGCAAGGCAGACTCGTACAACATCCTGTACGCCAACACCGACACGCTGGCGCCGGCGCTGTTCAACTCCACGCCCCGGCCGATTGTCCAGCGGCGCTTCAAGGACTCCGATCCCCTGGGCAAACTCGCCGCCACGGCCGCACAGCGGGCGCTGGAATTCATGCTGGACACCGGGGACAATGAGTATCCTGTGTTCGAGGAGCTGGTCAGCGCGGATGTG
>CAZEOR010000139.1:0-7255 GCA_964513695.1 uncultured Thiobacillus sp. | reverse complement strand
AGTGCACTGGCCGAAGCCCTGGAAACCTACCGGCAAGGCATCGCCAACGCCGAGGCCAAGGGCGACATCCAGGCCGCCAAGGAAATGGGCGTATTCGCCAGGCGCATCGAGAAGCAACTGGCCGGCGGGTGACCCCGAGTCCCCCATCGGCTACCATCACCCCCATTGGATTCACTGACTTAGGAGCAAGACATGGCCCGTATGGTGCAATGCGTAAAACTCGGCCGGGAGGCCGAAGGCATGGACTTTCCGCCGCTGCCCGGTGAACTCGGCAAGCGCGTGTTCGAGAACATTTCCAAGGAAGCCTGGCAGGGCTGGATCAAGCTCCAGACCATGATCATCAACGAGAACCGGCTGAACCTGGCCGACATCCAGCACCGCAAGTACCTGATGGAACAGGCCGAGAAGTACTTCTTCGGCGACGGCGTCGGCGCCCCCGAAGGCTTCAAGCCCCACTGATGCCCACTTGAACGGGGGGCGATAATCCCCTCGCTCATCACCCCTCACTCCTCACCGCCTTCCCCATGTCCGACAAGCAAACCCACTTCGGCTTCAAGACCGTCGCCGAGGAAGAAAAGGCCCGCAAGGTCGCCGAGGTATTCCATTCCGTGGCCAACCGCTACGACGTGATGAACGACCTCATGTCCATGGGCCTGCACCGCGTCTGGAAGCGCTTCCTGGCCCTGCACGCGCGCCTGCGCAAGGGCGCCAAGGTGCTGGACATCGCCGGCGGCACCGGCGACATCGCCCGCCTGCTGGCCGAGGAAACCGGCCCCACCGGCGAAGTCTGGCTCACCGACATCAACGGATCGATGCTGGGCGTGGGTCGCGACCGCATGCTGGACAAGGGCCTGATGCTGCCCGTGGCCCAATGCGACGCGGAGAAGCTACCCTTCCCCACGGACTACTTCGATCTGGTCACCGTCGCCTTCGGCCTGCGCAACATGACCCACAAGGAACTGGCTCTGGCCGAGATGCGTCGGGTGCTGAAACCCGGCGGCAAGCTCATGGTGCTGGAGTTCTCCAAGGTCTGGAAACCCCTTTCGCCGCTCTACGACTTGTATTCCTTCAAGCTGCTGCCGCGCATGGGCGACCTGGTCACCAAGGACGCGGATAGCTACCGCTACCTGGCCGAATCCATCCGCATGCACCCGGACCAGGAAACCCTGAAAGGCATGATGGAATCAGTAGGCTTCCAGAAGGTTGACTACTTCAACATGACGGTGGGGGTGGTTGCGCTGCATGTGGGGTACAAGCTCTGAGCGGATGAACCGGGTGCGTCGCATCAAATGCTGGCGCCGTGGAACAGGTAGACCACCAATAGCGCACCCAGAACGATCACCGCCAGATTCGCCTGCACACCGACACTGGTTCGGTAGCCGGCCGGGATCTCCACCGGCTTCAGCGTAAGCAAAACGTGGCGGTACTGGGCGATAGAACTGCCACAAGTCAGCATGCCCAGTGCAATGAAGGCAAGGCCGATCCAGAACGACAGGCTACGCTGTATCGGGCCATAGCTATGGTGTGCCAGTTCATGCAGAAACAAGCCGAAGCGTTCGATCATGAAGCCGAACCCCATGAGGGCCAGCGCGGTCCGGTTCCAGGCAAGCAAGGTGCGTTCGGCGGCGAAGAAGACTCGGGGATCGTTCAGGTCGGACATGGTCAGGCTCCATTCAGGTTCGTCTGGGGCGACTCATTTCTTTTTAGCCCGCGGATGAGCTTGATCGTAGACCTGGGCCAGATGCTGGAAATCCAGGTGCGTGTACACCTGGGTGGTGGACAGGCTGGCGTGGCCCAGCATCTCCTGCACCGCCCTTAAATCCCCCGAGGATTGCAGCACGTGGCTGGCGAAGGCGTGGCGCAGGGCGTGGGGATGCACATGGGCGGTGATGTCCTGGCGTTGCGCCAGTTGCTTCAGGGCCAGGGTCAGGACGCCGGGCGAGATGCGCGCGCCCCGGGCGCCCACGAACAGGGCGGCCGGGTCCCGGGCCACCGCGTCGCGCACGGCAAGCCAGCGTTCCACGGCGACAAGGGCCCGGCTGCCGACCGGCACGATGCGGGTCCTGGAACCCTTGCCGGTCACCTTCACTTCCGCCACCGTCATATCCAGCCCACCCACATCCAGGCCGATCAGTTCCGCCCGGCGCAGGCCGGAGGAATACATCAGTTCGAACATGGCCACATCCCGGATGGCCCAAACGTCATCGCCAGGGGCTTCCAGAAGATGGGCCATTTCGTCCACCGAGAGGGCGTTGGGGAGTTTCTTCTCGCCCTTGGGGGGCCGCAGGCCCAGGCAGGGGTTGGCTTCCACCACGCCCTGGCGCGCCAGGTAGTGGAAGAAGCTGCGCCAGGCGGACAGGGTGCGGGCCAGTGTCTTGGCCTTGAGACCGTGGCCGTGCAGGCCGGCCAGGGCGCGGCGGATGTCGTGGGAAATCAGGGTGTCCGGCGCCGTCTCGCCCACCCGCTCCAGCAGGTGGCGCAGGTCGAAGGCGTAGGTGGAAACGGTGGCCGGGCTGTAATGGCGCGCCGTCAGGGCGGCGAGGAAGGCGGCGATATGCTGGGAGAGGACGCCTTCGCCCGTCATCGCTACAGGAACCGGGAAACGGCGGCGCCGGAGAGTTCCGCCAGCCAGGACAGGTACAAGGTGCCCATCTCCGGATAGAAGCGCTTGGCGTCTTCCGAGGCCAGCACCAGCAGGCCGTTCAGGTTGTCCTCGCGCAGGGGCGCCAGGGCGAAGGATTTCTGGTTCGCGCCCGTCGCGCCGAACCAGGCGCGGATTTCGTCGGGAATCTCAGAACCGCAACGAGGCTGGGTCAGGCCGGTCATGAGCACCTGCACGTCGGCGCTCACCTTGGCGAATTCCGGCATGTCCGGCGCGTTGTCGGCCCAGACCCGCACCGTGCTGTGGGGCACGGCGAAACTTTCGGACAGGTTCATGGCCAGCGATTGGAACACCGCTTCCAGGCTGCGCGCCCGCATCAGGGCGATGGAAAGCTTGTGCAGCTTGTCGCCGATGGAATCGTTCTCCTCGGCGAACTGGATGAATTCCCGCAGCTTCAGTTCCAGCCCCCGGGATTTGTCGCGCAGGGCCAGCACCTGGCGTTCGCCCAGTGAGATGGCCTGGCCGCTGTAGGGATGGGGCACGGTGATGTCGGCCAGCAACTCGGGATGTCCGACGAAGAAATCCGGGTTGAGTTTGAGAAATTCGCCGATCTGTTCAGGAGTGATATTCATGGGGTCTTGTCTCGTGGGGATCAGAGTTCTATCTCGCCGTGGAACACGCTGACGGCCGGGCCGGTCATGAAAACGGATCGGCCTTCGCCCGCCCAGCGGATGGAAAGGTCGCCGCCCCGGGTGTGGACCGTGACGGCCGCGTCCAGCAGTCCCCGGGTCATGCCGGCGACGGCGGCGGCGCAAGCGCCGGTGCCGCAGGCCAGGGTTTCGCCGCTGCCGCGCTCGAACACGCGCAGGCGGATTTCGTCCCGGCCGACGATCTGCATGAAGCCGGCGTTGACCCGCTCCGGGAAGCGGGGATGGTGTTCGATCAGGGGTCCCAGCTCCGCCACCGGCGCGGCATCCACGTCCTCGACAACCCACACGGCGTGGGGGTTGCCCATGGAGAGAACGGAGATGTCCAGCTCCCGGTTGGCCACATCGATCCGGTAGGCGAGCTGCCGGGCCGGGGCGTCGAAGGGTATCTCGGCGGGCTTGAAGCGAGGCGGCCCCATGTCCACGGTGACGCGGCCGTCGTCCTCCAGCCTGGGCACGATGATGCCGGAAGCCGTTTCCACGCGGATTTCCCGCTTCGGCGTCAGCCCCCGGTCGTGCACGAAACGCACGAAACAACGGGCGCCGTTGCCGCATTGCTGCACCTCGCCGCCGTCGGCGTTGAAGATGCGGTAGCGGAAATCCGTGTCGGGCCGGGTGGGCGCTTCCACCAGCAGGATCTGGTCGCAGCCGATGCCGAAATGACGATCGGCGATGGCCCGAAGCCGGTCCGGGGTCAGGTCGACGCGCCGGCTGACGCCGTCGAACACGACGAAATCGTTGCCGGCGCCCTGCATCTTGGTGAACGGAAATTTCATGGCGGCATTATCCTTGATCCGGCAGTTGACCGCTTCTTTGTCTCGATAACGTCATGATTGTGCTGATCAAACTGGCCATATCCGAGTTCACCGGAAGGGTGAGCCGCTTCGGGGCACAGCGCGCGTCCCTCGCGCCGCCGGGCGGCGTTACGAAACTTGCAAATGGAACAACCATTTGCCGCGTTCCGTGCCTTGCCCGACAACACGATGAACGCACGCTGCATCCCCGCCCAACTGCCGAATCAAGGATTATCGGGCAGTTCGCGCCGGCCCGGTTAACCCGGGTCACTCTTCCCGGACCCGGGGCAGTTCCTCGGCCAGGGCTTGCATGCTGGACTCCAGTTCCGCCATGAAGGCGGCCTGATCCTCGCCACCGCGCATCGCTTCTCCCACGAACACGTCGCAGAAGAAGGGCACCAGAATGGGATCGTCCTTGGGCAGGGCCTTGCCCAGGCCGTGCAGGAACACGGGCGTGACCAGAATGTCGGGGCGCCGCGCCGCCAGCACGGCGATGCCGCGCTTGAAGCGGCCCATGACTTCCGGCTCGCCCCGGCTGCCTTCCGGGAACAGGACCAGGATTTCGCCCCGCTCCAGGGCCGTTTCGCAGGGCTTGAGCGGATCGGCGCCGCCCTTCGCCTCGCGCCGGATGGGCAGGATGCCGATCACGTTGAGGGAGAACCAGGCCAGGAGCGGATTGCGCGTGAAGTAATCGGCCGCCGCCACCGGCCGCAGCTTCGGAAGGAGCCGAAGGGGAAACAAGGAGAGCAGCACCAGGGTATCCAGGTGGCTGTTGTGGTTGGCGGTGAGGATGGCAGGACCGTCGGCCGGCAACCGTTCCCGATGGCGCACGTTGAGCCCCAGCACGACCAGGGCGATGGGCCGGGCGATCAGCAGGAAGAAGGCGAAGCGCAATACTCGTGCCATGGCGCCGCGCCATCAATAGTGCAGGTAATACAGGAAGTGGAAGAACAGGGGCGCGGTAAAGGTCAGGCTGTCCACCCGGTCCAGGATGCCGCCGTGGCCGGGGATCAGGCTGCCGCTGTCCTTGACGCCCAGGTCCCGCTTCAGGGCCGAGATGTTCACGTCGCCGACGAAGCCGGCCAGGCCGATGAGCAGGCCCGACACCGGCGCTTCCCAGCCGGCCAGGGGCGTGAGGTGGGGCGCCAGCAGCCAGGCCGCCAGGGTGGTAGTGGCGATGCCGCCGAGAAAACCCTCCCAGGTCTTCTTCGGGCTCACCTTCGGGATGATCTTGTGCTTGCCCAGGGTCTTGCCCCAGACGTACTGGGCCACGTCGTTGAACTGGGTCAGGAACATGAGGAAGAGCACCAGCCCGGCGCCGCCGCCGGTCGGATTACCGGCTTCAGGCAGGGCCAGCAGGTAGGCCATGTGGGACAGGTTGAACACGGTCAGCATCAGGCCCCATTGCAGACTGCCGGCGGCGCGCAGGAAGCCCGCCGTCTCGCCGATCAGCACCATGCGCATGGGCAACAACATGAACAGGTAGACCGGGATGAAGATGATGAACATCCCGTACCAGCCGATGGCCACCCAATAGAACTGGACGGGAATCGCCAGGTAGGCCCAGAACAGCACGCGCCGGTCGGCCCGCCGGGTGGGTATCAAGGAAAGATATTCCTTCAGGGCCAGAAAGCTGACGAAGGCCAGGAACATCAGGGACAGGCCGCGCGACAGGGCCATGGCGGCGGCGAACACGCCGGCCATGACCCACCAGGAGTTCACCCGGGAGGCCAGTTCCGTGTAGTCCTTGTCCGGATGGGCGCGCTTGAGGATGAAGACGACCAGGCTGGCGATGAGCAGCAGGCCGAAGATGCCGGCCAGGAAGGCGGCGGCGTTGGGGGTCAGGGTGGAGAACATCAGGAAAGCGGATCAGTGGGGAGGGTAGGATTTTCCACCCCGCCTGAGGGGGAAGAGGCAAGCTCGGCCTCGGCCAGGCCGTGGCGGGCGCGGTTCACGACGGTCCAGATCAGCAGCAGCATGACGATGCCCAGCACGTTGTTGAGCCATCCCTCGCCGGAAAATCCCAGGCCCAGGAGCAGGCCCACGGCGCCGAACACGAAGGCCCGGTCGCTCTTGCCCATGGGGCCGTCGTAGCGCCGCGATGCGCCCAGGGTCTGGGCGACCACGCCAGTCATCTCGCTGAGTGTGGCCAGCAGCACGATCATCACGATGAGGGTGGGCGAAAAACCCGGCACCAAGGCCAGGGGCAGATACAGGGCCGCGTCGGAGACCACGTCGCCCAGTTCGTTGAGCACCGCGCCCAGGCGGGATTTCTGGTTGTGCTCCCGGGCCAGCATGCCGTCTATGGCGTTGAGCGCCATGCGCAGGAACAGCACGATGGGCAGGAGCAGCAGCCATGCCGGCTGGTCCGGCAGCATGGCGATGACGGCGCCGGCGGCGATGGAAAGGCCCATGGCCGCCGTGGTCACCTGGTTGGCGGTGACGCCGGATTTGGCCAACCCCCTGACAATGGGGCGCAGCAGGCCCTGGAACGCGGGCTTCAGGTCGTAGATGCTGGGCATGATCCTAACAATGGCAGTTGGACGCGCCCGATGGTGCGTTCAGGCGCGATGTTGGCAAATGAGCTGGCGCGACGCGACGACGACGCATGCCGAGGTCTGCAAGGAGGAGCAACAAGGCCAGACGCCCGCCTGGACGTGCCAGCGGGTGCGTAGCGGGCTCATCCAACAGGTGAGGGTCGGCGTAGGACATATCTTCAATATTCATGCGGCTTCGCAATGGCGATATAGCGGTTAACTGCCATTGTTAGGATGCTCTTCCTGGGCCAGTCGCAAGATGTAATGGGCGAAGTCCGGGTCCTCCCCGCGCAGCAGTTCCGGCAGGCGGGCTCTGAATTCCTCCCGCTGACACCACTCGCGCATGTAGTCCTCCCACGAATGCCAGCGCCGCAACTGCTTCTCGGCCATGTCCGGTTCGTAGGCCAGCAGGTAGGCGCGCTCGAACAGGGAGATGAGCATGTCGAAGATGACCCACATGCGTTCCCGCTGCTCGTCGGTCAGGTCCGGAGAGGAAGTCTGGCTGCGCAGCTTCAGGTCCGGATTGGCCAGCACCACTTCCAGGAAATCGATATAGGCGTCCGACAACTGCTGCCAGGTGGCCTCCTCCTCGTTTTCCCGTTCCTTGCGCTGGTC
>CAZEOR010000138.1:0-7279 GCA_964513695.1 uncultured Thiobacillus sp. | reverse complement strand
GTCATGCGGGGACCAGCGGGATCGTCCTCTTCGCGGTCGTGCCCGGCACCGGCGGTGTTTCCACCACAGCATCCTTGAAGAAACCGAGTCGCTCGACGCGGGTGCGCGAGCGGTTGATCTTGTCGGCGGCGTACCAGGCGCCTTCCAACTGACGCAATTCGCGCCGTACCACCTCATCCTTGGTACGGGTGTTGCCGGTGACATTGACGCGGCGTACATAAACTTTGCGGCCAGGATCAACAAGGAAGGTAAAACTCGCAGTATGTTTTTCCTTGTCGATTTCGGGAGCTGCGTTGACGTTGGCAAATGCATAGCCATCGTTGCCCAGGCGATCTCCGATCTTCTTGGTGGATTCGTTGAGCTTTTCCCGCGAGAACTGGTCACCTGGCTTGAGTGTGACCAAGGCTTTCAATTCTTCCGCGGAAACGGGCAGATCCCCTGCCAGCTTGAATTCAGACACTGTGTACTTTTCACCCTCATTAAGATTGATGGTGATGTAGATGTCTTTCTTGTCGGGGGTGATGGAAACCTGTGTGGAGTCGATGGAGAACTCCAGATAGCCCTGGTTCAAGTAATGAGAACGCAAGGCTTCAAGATCACCGGCCAGTTTCTGCTTGGAATACTGATCGTTCTTGGTCCACCAGGACATCCAGCCAGGCGTGCTCAAGTTGAACAGCTTGAGCAGATCTTTTTCCTTGAAGACTTTGGCACCGACGATATTGATTGCCCTGATCTTGGCGACCTCACCCTCGGTGACTTCGAAATTTACCGCTGACCTGTTACGTTCCAGCGGGGTGGTAATGGCTTTGATCTGGACAGCGTACATGCCACGGTTGAAGTATTGGCGCTTCAACTCCTGTTCGGCTTTATCGACCAGGGACTTGTCCAGTATGCGTCCCTCCGCAAGCCCCAGCTCCTTCAGACCTTTTTGCATGTCCTCCTTGGAGAACTCTTTCATACCGGAGAAATCGACGCTGGCGATCCCTGGCCGCTCCTCTAAGGTGACAACGAGCACATCGTTGTTGGTTTCCAGACGGACATCCTTGAAGAAACCGGTGGCGTACAGCGCCTTGATCGCTTCCGAGGCCTTTTCTGGCGTCAGGGTTTCGCCAACCTTGACAGGTAGATAGCTGAATACCGTACCCGCTTCTGTGCGTTGGATGCCTTCAACGCGGATATCCTTGATCTGGAAGGGTTCGAAGGCGTGGGCCTGGGCGGCAAACAGGGCGAGGGCAAGCAAGCTGGGACGGAAGGCAAACATGGGAGCGGTCACCCGACAAAGAGTCGCTGTAGGTCGTTAAAGAGGGCGAAGAACATGAGCAAAGTCAGAAGGCCGATGCCGATTTTCTGGCCAATTTCCTGAACGCGCTCGGAAACGGGCCTGCCAGTGAAAAATTCCGCGAAATAATACAGCAAGTGCCCACCATCCAGTAACGGAACAGGCAGGAGATTCAGTACGCCAAGGCTGACGCTGACTAGGGCCAGAAAGGCGACAAAGGAAGCCAGCCCAGTTTCTGCAGATTGGCCTGCGTAGTCGGCGATGGTGATCGGACCGGACAGATTTTTTATCGAGACTTGGCCGATGACCATTCGACCCAGCATTTCCAGGCTGAAAGCGGAGAGTTCCCAGGTTCGCGCCGTCGCGCGGGAGAGGGCTTCGAGAGGACTGTAACGAGCCACCCCCTGATATCGGGAAAGGGTGGACATATCCAGTTCGGGGGCCGCACCGATGCGTCCAAATGCCTGTTTCTCGCTGTGGATCATTTCCGGAACCACATTGATTTCCTGCTTTCTTCCCTGGCGCTCGATGAGAAAGCGCATCGACTTGCCAGGCGAAGCGCGAACCAGAGAAACAACCTGATCCCACTCGCCGATTGATTTGCCATCAATGGCCAAAATCCGGTCTCCGGTGCGAAGGCCGGCTCGGGACGCCACACCATTGTTGACAAGGTTTCCCAGCACCGGCGCAAGCGGAGGCAGATACCGAACCAAGCCCATCACTTTGAGTGGAGCCTGTTCGAAGGCATCACTCAGCCCGGCCAACGCGAGTGTGCGATAGGTCAGGTGGTTATCCACATCAATGGTTTCGACGCGCAGTCGATCCTTGCCGATTGCATGTTTCAGAACCAGCCAATGCAGATCCTGGAAACTTTCCACTGGCATCCCATTGATGGAAACGACGCTTTCACCGGAATGGATACCCGCCAGTGCGGCTGGGGTACCGGCCGGGGGCTCGCCCAGCACGGGTTTGAGGATGGGCACGCCAGCCATGAACAAGGCCCAGAACAGCAATATGGCCAACAGGAAATTTGCCAGCGGCCCCGCCGCGACGATGAGTGCGCGCGCAGCCACGGATTTCCGGTTGAAAGCTTGCTCCAGAAGGGCGTCCGGAACGGGGGCTTCCCGTTCGTCCAGCATCTTTACGTAGCCCCCCAGTGGTATCGCCGAGAGTGCCCATTCAGTCCCGTGGCTGTCCGCGCGCTGCGCAAGTATCTTGCCGAAACCGACCGAGAAGCGCAGAACCTTCACGCCAGCCAGGCGCGCTACCAGATAGTGGCCGAACTCGTGGAAAACGATGAGGATGGCCAGGGTGGCCAGAAAGGCGAGGAGGGTGGTCATGCCTGACCGACGGATACGGAAGCGATCAGTTCCCGGGTAACTCTACGTGCAGCGGCATCGGCAGTGGTCAGGTCTTCCAGAGAGTCCGCGGCTTGGCCCGACAGCCTTTGCAAGACCTGATCCAGGATGTCAGCGATGGCCAGATAGGGAATTCGTCGATCAAGGAAGGCCGCCACCACCTCCTCGTTGGCGGCGTTGAGGATGGCGGTAGCCGCCCCGCCTGCTGCCAGGGCTTGGTATGCCAGGCCCAGGCAGGGGAAGCGGCGCAAATCCGGGGATTCGAAAGTCAGGGTGCCGATCTTGGCCAGATCGAGCCAGTTCACACCGGCTTCCACCCGCTCCGGATAGGCCAGAGAGTGTGCGATTGGCGTGCGCATATCCGGGTTGGAAAGCTGGGCCAGCACGGAGCCGTCGAGATATTCGACCATACTGTGGACGATGCTCTGTGGATGGATGACCACTTCGATCTGGTCGGGCCGGGCGTCGAACAGCCAACGTGCCTCGATCACTTCCAACCCCTTGTTCATCATGGTGGCGGAATCAACGGAGATTTTCTTGCCCATAACCCAGTTTGGATGGGCGACGGCCTCTTCCGGCGTAATGTCCTTGAGGGTGTGCAGTGCGCGCGTGCGGAATGGGCCACCAGATGCGGTCAGCAGGATGCGCCGGACGCCGTGACACTCCGGCTTACCGCTGTAGCCAGCCGGCATGGACTGAAAGACGGCGTTGTGTTCGCTGTCGATGGGCAGCAGGGTGGCGCCATACTCCCGCACCGCTTCCATGAAGAAACGGCCGGCCATGACCAGGGTTTCCTTGTTGGCCAGCAGCACTCGTTTGCCGGCACGCGCGGCTGCGAGGGCAGGGCGCAAACCGGCGGCGCCGACAATGGCGGCCATGACGCTGTCCACCTCCGTCAGGGCAGAGACGTATTCCAGGGCTTCCATGCCCACAAGGACTTCCGTGCAGTTACCTGCCAGGAGTTTCTCCAGAGCGCTCGCCTTCTCAGCGTCCAGCACCACGGCATAGCGGGGGCGGAAACGGCGGCACTGTTCGGCGAGCTTGTCGATCTGGTTCTGGCCGGTCAATGCGATCACCCGAAACCTGTCGGGATGACGTGCCACTACATCCAAGGTATTCACACCTATGGTGCCGGTGGCGCCGAGAACGGTGAGATTGCGTACGATCATTTCAACCACATCCAGAACAGGGCGGCGGCGGGTAGCACTGCTGTAAGACTGTCTATGCGATCCAGTACGCCACCATGGCCAGGCAACAGGTTGCCGCTATCCTTGATGCCTGCCTGGCGTTTCAGTGAACTTTCAAAAAGATCGCCAAGGACGGAGAGTCCGAACAAAACCCAGAATGCTGCCAGTACCTGAGGCAGGCATTGAAAGCCGCAGGTGCCAGGACTGAGAAAATGTAAAGCCACGCCATAGACCGTTATCGCCAGCCAGGCGCCAATGGCGCCTTCCCAGGTTTTGCCTGGACTGATGCTGGGGGCCAGCTTATGTTTGCCAAAACGTCGACCGGCAAAATAGGCAGCGCTGTCGGCAATGACCACAATGCCCACCACCGCCAGCAGCAAATCGGGGCTTTCCCCGCGCAAGCTGACCATGGCCAGCTGGGTCGGAACCAGGACGAGGACGCCCAACAGCAGATGAACGGCCTTGGGACGGATGGCTACTGCCTTTGACAACAGGATGGGGGCCAGCACCCAGAAGGCCAGAGCCGGGTAATAGGGCTCGGGAATATTTGGCCTGGCAATCGCGAGACTGAGGCTCGCAACGCAAAGCAAGCTTGCATACATGAAAGCATGCAAACGCCCCAGGCCAGCCATGCCAGCCCATTCCCAGGCGGCAAGCAACAGTACCACTCCGGTCAATCCGATCCATGTGTCAGCCGGGGCAAGATAAAGGGCGGCAAGAAAACCGGCGATGAGAGGCGCGGCGGTGAAGACCCTGGTTTTAACGCTCAAGGAGCTGCTCGCTGGTGCGCCCGAAACGGCGCTCACGTTTGCGGTAGGAGGCGATAGCCTGATCCAGGGCCTTGCCGTCGAAATCCGGCCACAGGGTATCGGTGAAATACAACTCGGAATAGGCCAACTGCCAGAGCAGGAAATTGCTGATGCGCTGCTCGCCACCGGTGCGGATGAAGAGATCCGGTTCCGGTGCGAACGGCATGGTGAGAAAAGCGGCCAGATCGGTTTCCGTCATGTCGCCGGCGCCGGGATTATCCCGGCGCCAGGTATTGACCGCGTTAAGAATGTCCCAGCGACCGCCGTAATTGGCGCAGATGGTTACCGTGAGGCGTTCATTGCCAGCGGTCCGCGCTTCACCTTCGACGATAAGTTCCCTCAGGCGTTGTTCAAAACGGCCAAGGTCACCTACCACTTTCAGTCGTACCCCGTTGCGGTGCATCTTTTCCACTTCCCGCTCAAGGGCCATGACGAAAAGTTCCATCAGGCGATTCACTTCATCTTGGGGACGACGCCAGTTTTCGGAACTGAAAGCGAACAGGGTCAGGAATTCAACACCCCGCTCGATGCAGGCCTGCACGACATCGCGCACCCGCTCGACGCCCTGGGCATGGCCGGCTACCCGGGGCATGAGACGTTTTTTCGCCCAGCGGCCGTTGCCATCCATGATGATGGCAACATGCCGGGGGATGGCCACGGATTCGGGTATATCCGCCGTGGAACTGAAGAAGTGTTTGATCATGATGGTCTGACCTGGCCTCGACCTCAGACAGCCATCAGATCCTTTTCCTTGTCGGCCAGGTGTTTCTCGGCTTCGGCGATATACCTGTCCGTGAGCTTCTGGATATCGTCCTGGGCGCGGCGCTCGTCGTCTTCGCTGATTTCCTTGTTTTTGAGGAGATCCTTAAGATGGGCAATGGCATCCCTACGAATGTTTCTCACCGCAACCTTGCCGTTTTCAGCCTCACCGCGCACCAATTTCACAAGTTCCTTGCGGCGTTCCTCGGTCAGGGGCGGCATCGGCACGCGAATGATCTCGCCCATGCTGGCGGGGTTGAGGCCGAGGTCGGCGTCACGGATGGCTTTCTCCACTTTCGGCGCCAGATTCTTCTCCCAGACCTGCACGCCCAGAGTATGGGCATCCATGACGGAGATGTTGGCGACCTGGGCGATAGGCGTCGGGTTGCCGTAGTAGTCAACCTTGACGTGATCCAAGATACCGGTGTGGGCCCGGCCGGTGCGTACCTTGCCAAAGTCCGCGCGCAGGGCTTCGACGGATTTCTTCATCTTGTCTTCAGCGGATTTCTTGATGTCTGCGATCATCTTTGTCTCCTGATTTTGCTGAGCTTACTACAGCACCACCCGGGTGCCTTCCGGCTCGCCCATGACCACGCGCTTGAGCGCGCCAGGCTTAAAAATACTGAACACGGCCAGGGGTAGTTTCTGCTCCCGGCACAGAGCGAAGGCGGCGGTATCCAGCACGCCCAAGTTCCGCGCGATGGCTTCGTCGAAAGTCAGGCGCTCGTAGCGGGTGGCCGTCGGGTCCTTCTTGGGATCGGCGGTGTAGACACCGTCCACCTTGGTGGCCTTGAGCATGAGGTCGGCGCCGATTTCCGCGCCGCGCAGGGCGGAAGCGGTATCGGTGGTAAAGAAGGGGTTGCCAGTGCCCCCCCCGAAGATCACCACGCGGCCAGCTTCCAGATGCCGCACCGCGCTGTCCCGCTCGAAGGCCTCGCCGACGTGGGCGATTGTGACGGCGGTCTGCACCCGGGCCTCGACCCCGGCAGCAACCAGCGCATCCTTGAGGGCGAGGGCGTTCATCACCGTGGCCAGCATGCCCATGGAATCGGCCGTGGCCCGGTCCATCCCGGACAAGGCGCCGGTGGCTCCCCGGAACAGGTTGCCGCCGCCCACGACGATGCCCACTTCCGTGCCCATCTCCACGACTTCCTTGATCTGGCCGACGATGCCGGCCATGGTTTCGGCGTTGTAGCCGAAGGCGTCACCCCCCATGAGGGCCTCGCCCGAGAGCTTCAGCAGGATGCGGGTGATGGCTGCCATGGTTGTTTAGACCTTGGCGGCGGCGGCCACTTCGGCGGCGAAATCGGTCACCTTCTTCTCGATGCCTTCGCCCACCACGAAAATGGTGAAGCCGTGGCACTGGGAAGACTTGGCCTTCAGTACCTGCTCCACGGTCTGCTTGTCGTCCTTGACGAAGGGCTGGGACAGCAGGGTGACTTCCTTGAGGAACTTCTGCACGGTGCCTTCGGCGATCTTCTCCAGCATGGCTTCCGGCTTGCCGGCTTCCTTGGCCTTCTCGATGGCGACGCGGCGTTCGGTGTCGATCAGGTCCTGGGACACGCCGGAGGCATCCAGGGACTTGGGCTTGGACGCGGCGATGTGCATGGCGATGTCCTTGGCGATGGCTTCATCGCCAGAGACGTCGACCAGGACACCGATCTTGCTGCCGTGGATGTAGCTGGCGAACTTGCCGGTGGCGTTCAGGCGCACGAAGCGGCGCACGGACATGTTTTCGCCGATCTTGCCGACCAGCTCGGTGCGGGCTTCCTCGACAGTTTTGCCCTTGTAAGGCATAGCGGAGAGGGCGGCCACGTCGGCGGGACTCTGGTTCAGGACCATTTCGGCCAAAGCCTTGGTCAGGGCCAGAAAATCGTCGTTCTTGGC
>CAZEOR010000137.1:0-7329 GCA_964513695.1 uncultured Thiobacillus sp. | reverse complement strand
CGCCATTGTGGTAACCGTCACCGCGCAGGTCGGCCAGGTCCACTGCCAGGGCGGCGCCCTGGCCCGCCGCCAGCAAGCGTTCCAGATCGTCCAGGGCGCGGCGCACGGCAGGCAGCTCGGGTAAGGCGGCGCGCGCTGCCATCAAGGCGTCCTGGCCACCATAGAGATTGGGCAAGGCACGGAAGGCATCGCGCCAAGGCATGGTCAGCGCTTCGGTCAGCGCATCGACCTCGGGCACATCCTTGTCACGCAGGGCGGCGAAGATCGCGGCGGATTGATCGGTAGTCAGGCCAGCGCCTTGCGCCAGGGCACGGAACAGGCCGGCATGGCCCAGGCTGAGCCGCAAGTCAGGCACGCCGGCGGTCTTCAGGGCAGCGAGCAGCAATTCCTGGATCTCCAGGTCTGCCTCGATGCCGGCGTGGCCGAACAGTTCGGCGCCGATCTGGAATGGCTCCCGGCCACCCTGCATGCCGGACGGCTTGGTGCGCAGCACCGGGCCGGCATAGCAAAGCCGGGTCGGGCCTTGATGATTGATCAGATGGGCATCGATGCGCGCCGCCTGTGGGGTCATGTCGGCGCGCACGCCCAACATGCGGCCGGACAGGCCATCCATCACTTTGAATGTTTTCAGATCCAGATCCCGGGCCGCACCGGTGAGCAGGGACTCAAGATATTCCACCAGGGGCGGGCTGACCAGGTCATAGCCGTGGGCGTCGAACAGGTCGAGCAGGCGTCGCCGCAATTGCTCCGCTGCCCGTGCGTAATGGGGCAGGATGTCTTCGACGTATTCGGGGAGAAGCCAGGCGGGTGTCATTGTTGAAAGAAAAGCAAAAGAAGCAGGCCGGCGAGCATGGAGAACAGCCCCATGAAACGCAACTGGCCATCGCTGAATTGGGTCATGCGGATGAAGGCTTCGCGCCAGGCGGCGGGGGCCAGGAAGGGTAGCACGCCTTCCATGACCAGCATCAGGGCCAGCGCGGGCACGAAGATATCCCCCAGACTCATGCCGGCCAATGGCGTGTTACTTGCCGCCGCCCTTCGAGGACTTCATGTAGCGGAAGAACTCGGAATTCGGTTGCACGACCATCAGGTCGGTCTTGTTGCGGAAGCTGTTCCGGTAGGACTCCATGCTGCGATAGAAGGCATAGAACTCCGGATTCCTGCCGTAGGCCTCGCCGTAGATGGCGGAGGCCTTGCCATCGCCCTCACCCTTGGTGCGCTGGGCATCGCGATAAGCCTCGGCGATGATGACCTCGCGCTGGCGGTCCGCATCGGCACGGATCTTCTCGGCTTCGGCGGAACCGGTGGAGCGCAGTTCGTTGGCCACCCGCTTGCGTTCCGCATCCATGCGGCGGTAGACGGATTCACTGACCTCGGAAGGCAGATCGACACGCTTGATACGCACGTCCAGCACCTGCACGCCGTAACGGCGGGCATCCGCGTCGGCCTTCTGGCGCAAAGAGTCCATGACGTCGTCACGTTCGCCGGAAACAACGTCATGCACGGTGCGCTTGCCGAACTCGGCGCGCATGCCGTCGTTGACGGTCTGGGCCAGACGGTTGGCGCCTCTGCGCTCGTCGCCGCTGAAACTGACATAGAACTTCTCCACATCGAACACACGCCACTTCACGAAGTAGTCCACCAATACGTTTTTCTTTTCGGAAGTGATGAAGCGTTCCGGATCCACGGCATCCATGGTCAGCACGCGGGTATCGAAATAGCGCACGTTCTGGACAAAGGGCACTTTCAGATACAGGCCGGGCGCCTTGTCGACCTTAACGATCTCGCCCAACTGGAAGACCATGGCCGCCTGGCGCTGATCGACGGTATAGAGCGACAGCGAGAGCAGCAACAGGCCGACGACCAGGGCAATCACGGCGCCGGTGAGATTCTTCATCATGGCCGCTCCTCCCGTTCACGATTGCGGAAGGCTTCGCGGGACCGGAACAGGCCGTCCTGGGACTGGGTATGGGCCGGCTGCTCCACCGGGCGGGAAGCCTGGGAGTCTGGCGTGGGCTGAGACGCCTGAGTCTGTTGTCCAGTCTGAGTTCCGGTTTGTGTCATCTGCATGAGCTTGTCCAGAGGCAGATAAAGCAGATTGCCGCCCTGTTTGTCGTCCACCAGCACCTTGGTGGTGCTGGCCATGACTTGCTGCATGGTGTCCTGATACAGGCGCTCCCGAGTGACCTGGGGCGCCTTGGTGTACTCGACGAGAATCTGTTTGAAGCGGGAGGCATCGCCCTCGGCCTGGGAAACCACGCGTTGTTTGTGGCCGTTGGCTTCCTCGATGAGGCGGGCGGCGACACCACGCGCCTTGGGAATCACATCGTTGGCATAGGCCTGGCCCTCGTTCTTCAAACGTTCCCGGTCCTGGCCGGCTTTCACCGCGTCGTCGAAGGCGGCCTGCACCTGCTCGGGGGGCTGGGCATTCTGCATGTTGAGTTTGCTGATATTGATGCCGGTCTTGTAGCGGTCCAGGATTTCCTGCATGAGCTTGGTGGCGCGGGCGGCCACTTCGGCACGGCCCTCATAGAGCACATAGTCCATCTTGCTCTTGCCGACGATCTCGCGCATGGCGGTTTCGGCGGCCTGTTTGACGGCCTCGTCCGGATCACGGTTGGCGAAAAGATAATCCTCCGGATCCTTCAGCGTGTATTGCACGGAGAACTGGAGATCGATGATGTTCTCGTCGTCGGTCAGCATCAGGGCCTCGCCCAGCACCTTGGTCTTGACGCTGTTCTTGAATCCCACTTCGACAGTACGCACCTGCTCCACATTCACCACTTCCACGGCTTCCACAGGAAATGGCAGATGCCAGCGGGGGCCGGGCATGGTGGTCTCAGCATATTTGCCGAAGCGCAGCACGACACCGCGCTCGCCGGCATCGACGATATAGAAGCCGGATGCCAGCCAGACCAGCAACGCCAGGACGATGAGCAGGCCGGCGCCACCGGGAATAGTGAATTCGCGGCCGCCACCGATACGAGGCGGCGGCTCGTCGCCCCCCCCTCCAGTCTTGCGGCCGAACAGGCCGTTCAGGCGCCGATTGAAGTTTTTCCAGAGTTCATCGAGATCCGGCGGGCCACCGTTGTTCTTGTTGCCGCCGTTCTGGTTACCCCATTGGGGGTCATTCCAGGCCATCGAGATCGGTATCCATGAAAGTTGGGAGGGTTTCGGTTGGTTTGGCCGACGATTCGCGAATATCGCGCGCCAATTCCGCCAACGCCCCCCGAAGCAGCTCAACACCCGCGCCAGTCCTTGCGGAGAGCCAAACGGCGGCAATCTTACCATACTCATCCCGCGCCACATGGGGCCCGGCCTCGGTCAAATCAATCTTGTTCATGACCCGGAACTGAGGCACATGTTCCGCGCCGATCTCCTTCAGCACCTTTTCCACTTCCTCTATCTGCCGGTCCCGATTCGGGCTGGCCGAGTCCACCACATGCAAGAGCACATCGGCGTGGGCTGTTTCTTCCAGGGTGGCATGGAAGGCAGCCACCAGAGTGTGGGGCAAACGGGTGATGAAGCCGACGGTATCGGACAGCACCACCTCCTGCCCCGCTTCCGGCACCCAGATTTTTCGGGAAGTGGTATCCAGGGTGGCGAACAACTGGTCGGCGGCATAGGCGCCAGCCTTGGTGAGGGTGTTGAACAGCGTCGATTTGCCCGCGTTGGTATAACCCACCAGGGAAACCGAAAGCACACCGCTGCGCTGACGGCTGCGCCGTTGCAGGATGCGGGTGCGGGCCAGCTTGTCCAGGCGTGACTCGATGGTCTTGATTCTCTGGGAAATGATGCGCCGGTCCAGTTCCAGCTGAGTTTCGCCGGGGCCGCCGCGCATGCCGATGCCGCCCTTCTGCCGCTCCAGGTGGGTCCAGCCCCGCACCAGGCGTGTGGCGTAATGGCGCAACTGGGCAAGCTCCACCTGCAGCTTGCCCTCGTTGCTGCGGGCGCGCAGGGCGAAGATATCCAGGATCAGGGCGGTGCGGTCCAGCACCCGGCATTGCAGCCGGCGCTCCAGATTGCGTTCCTGCACCGGCGACAGTTCGTGGTTGAAGATCACCAGCGAGGCTTCAGCTGCCTTCGCCGCATCGCCAATCTCGTCGGCCTTGCCGGAACCGGCGAACAGGGCGGAGTCGGGTTTGGATCGCTTGCCCTCCACGACGGCCGCCACATGGAGGCCGGCGCTGGAAGCCAGCAATTTCAGTTCGTTGAGGCTTTCGGAGTACTCGGGATCACCGAAATCGAGGGAGGCGAGAACCACCGCCCCGCCCCGATCCGGGCGTTCAAACATGGAGGAGACTAGCCATGGAGACGGGGCTGAACAACAAGATCAGGCGTCATCTCCACTGGCACGCTGTTGCAACAGCACGGGGCGCGCGGGCACCACGGTGGAAATGGCATGCTTGTAGACCATCTGGGTGACGGCGTTCTTGAGCAGTACGACGTACTGATCGAAGCTCTCGATATGACCCTGGAGCTTGATGCCGTTCACCAGGTAAACGGACACTTGCACCTGCTCCTGACGCAGGGCGTTCAGGAAGGGGTCTTGTAATTGCTGCCCTTTGGTCATGATGTTTCCTTCATGCAAATGCTTTATGGGGACGAGGATTCTAACCCTGATACACGGGAAAGTTTCCTTGAGATGGGGTCAGTCCTGATTTTCCTCAAGTTCCGGGCGGCCGAAATACCACCCTTGGCCGAGATGCACCCCCATTTCCTTCAGAATCCGGGCCGTATCGGCATCCTCGATGCACTCCGCCACGGTGATGATGCCTTCGCGCCGAGCGAAGCCAGCCAGACTTTCCACGATAGCGGCCACTTTCCTTTCCTTGCGCATGTTGGTCACCATCCACCCCTCGATCTTGAGGAAACTGATTGGCAGCCGGGCCAGGTAGAGAAATGAGGAATAACCGCTGCCGAAATCGTCGAGGGCGAGGCGGAAGCCGAAATCCAGCAAGGGCTTCAGGTCCGACTCCAGCGTATCCAGGTTGCTCAGGAACTGGCGTTCGGTGATCTCGAATACGATGGGCTTGATCGGCCCCAGAGTGATGCCGCAGGTCTTGCAATAGCGCTGGGCATTTTCCAGCATCTCCTCCACCAGATCGCGCCGGGCCAGGAACTGGGGCGAGAGATTCACGAAGTGGGCGAAATCCGCCCCCACCACGCCATTGCCCAGCTTGGTGGTACAGCGAGCCATGGATTGGCGCGTAACGAAACGGTCGATCTCCGGCATCAGGCCCAGCCCTTCGGCCACCTCCACGAACTCGCCCGGCGCCACCAATTGGCCATCGGGCATTTCCACACGCGCCAGGGATTCATCCGCCACGACCTGACCGCTTGCTAGGTCCACGATGACTTGGCTGGCCACCCGCAAACGACTATCCCGCAATGCCCGCTTGATGACCTGGGCTGGCCACCGCGTTATGCCGGCATCCTGAATTTCCACCCGGTCCCTGCCATTGCTTTTGGCTTGATAAAGACAAGAGTCCGCCAGTTCGACCGCTGCGTGGTAATCGGTGTCGTCCCGCGCCGGCAGGCCGATGCCGGCGGACAGGGTGAGGGCGACATTGCCGGCCTCGGTGGCGATCGGCTGGGCTTTGACATGCCCCATCAGGCGCTGCATGACATAAGCCGCCTCCTGCTGGTCCGCGTTGCGCAGGAACAGAAGGAACTCCTCGCCACCCCAGCGGGCCAGCCAATCGTCTTCACGCAGGCCCGCTTCCAGCCGGCGTGCCACCACCTTGAGCACCTGATCACCCACCGCGTGGCCATAGCGATCATTCACCCGCTTGAAGTGATCAATGTCCACCAGAGCCACTGCAAAACCTTCATTGTGCCGGCGTGCCCGGGCCAGTTCCTCGTGCAGGCGGGATTCCGCGGCCCGGCGGTTGAGCAATCCGGTCAGCGCATCGGTCAGCGCATGGCGCTCCAACTGAATACGTTGGCGCGCCTGATACAAATGATGGCCGAGCCAACCCGCCACCAATTCCATATAAGCGATATCCGCCTGATCGAAGCCGCGCGGCAATGGCAAACGCCGCAGGAAGGCAAGAACGCCGCTTACCACTTCGCCGCTCCGCACCGGGATGCCCGCATAGACCCGCATGCCCTGGCTCCTGACCAGGAAATGATCGGCGAACTCCGGATTTCCATCCAGATCGGCCAGAAACAACGGCATACCGGAGGCCAGCACCTGCCGGCAGATGGTTTCATCGGCGGGGAGCACGGTGTCCTCCGGCAGAATGCCCAGGGGATCGTGGACGAATCGGGCCGTATATGCCCCGTTGAACTCCCCGAGCACCGCCAGATCCATGCCCAGGGACTGGGCGGCTTCCTGCAGGATGGCGCGGGAACGGGCTTCGTCGCTCAGATCATGGCGTGTCGCCTGTTTCCACAGGGCGTTGAGGCGCTGGCTCTGACGCGTCAGTTCGCGCAGGCTGGACTGCCCGTCCACCTCCGTATCAGACGACATCAGTCGATGCCCCAATGAGGCGTGGCGATACCCGTCCCCAGGTCGGCTTCAACCAGGCGCCGGCGCACTTCCAGCAGCTTCTCGATCAGGGCAGGCTCGGCGGCGCCGTAAGCCTCCGCATCCGGGGTGCGCTTCACCACCACGCCGAGCAATTCGGTGATGGCATTGCCGATGGAATTCTGGCTGATGGTGACGATGAGTTTGCCGGCGTCGTTGCGGTAAATAAGCTGCTTGAAGGCCGGTTGCCAGCGGATGGAGTTGGCGTACTTGGCATCCTTGATGCAGCGGTCGCGCACCATCTTCGCGGTCTTGAGCAGGTCGTTGTTGAACTGGAGCTTGTTCTCCACCAATTCCGGGAAATTGATGTCCCGGGGCAGCGGCGCGTTGCGGGTGGACACCTGGCCGAAGAAGGTGCGGTAGAAGTCGATGAAACCCTTCAGGATGGTGTCGTATTCCTTCCAGAAGCGGATTTCCTTCAGGGATGCGGCGCCACCCGTGATCTCCCAGCTCGGCAGTCCCTGAGGATAGCCGGTGAGGGCGATCTTGCAGGAACCGGCCTGGCACGGCCGCAGGATTTCCAGGTCCAGTTCGTCGAAGAAGGCCTGATAGACCTCGCGCATGTAGGCCTGGAACAGGGAATGCTGGCCGCCGTCGGTAAGGTTGGGATTGCTGGCGTCGGCGATGGGCGCATCGCGCAACTGGGCCTTGTTGAAGACGATGAAGTGGTTGTGCAGCATGCGGATGCTGGGCACACCGGGGGAAGTCAGCGGCCAGGTGGCGTCCAGGCTGGCCTCGCCGGCCAGCACCAGGGTCTCGTCCGGGTCCGGGTACTGTTCCAGCATGTACTCGATGAT
>CAZEOR010000136.1:0-7338 GCA_964513695.1 uncultured Thiobacillus sp. | reverse complement strand
GATTTCCTCTCCGGGGATTTTCGTCTTCCCCTGACAGCGGCGACGCGGCGTCACGATGTGGTGGCCGTGTCGGTCACGGATAAGTCGGACGATCAGTTGCCGGCGGTCGGGCTCGTGTGGGTGACTGACCCGGAAACAGGGGCGCGACGGCTCATAGATGCCGGAGCAGTCAAGGTCAGGGAGGCGTATTGGAACCACGCAGAAATCAGGCGGGCCAATTTGAGCCACGTCTTTGCTGAGGCCGGCGTGGATCATCTCGTGGTCGACGCCGATGCTTCGCCAGTCCAGGTTCTCACCCGTTACTTCCGCAGCCGCCGGCAGCGGCTGAGCCGCTGATCATGGATGTGTTGCGCTGTCTGATGCCTCTCCTGTTTGCCGTTTCCAGCGCCTGGGGAGCCCAGGGGCAGCCAGTCGAGTCTGCGCCAGCATCCTCTGGCGCGGATATCCATGACATTCGCGGGCCGGTTACAACGAAAGGACTGCCTCCCTTCATCCTGACCGGCGGTATGCTGCTTCTGGCGGGAGGGGGGCTGGTGATCCGCCGTCATCTCCGCCGCAAGTCCCGCCAGCCACTTGTCGCCATACCGCTGAGCCTGGCCACCCGACCCGATGCCCTCGCCTTGCTGGCCCGTCTTTCCGCCGACTACCGGGAAGGCGTCTGTCCAGGCGGCCAGTCGATCATTCGTCTGGATGCCTGGATACGCGGCGCGCTGGCCGAGATGGCGGGGATGCCCGCACTGCGACTCACCTCCATGGAGCTGAAGCTTCAGGCGGGGACGTGCTTTACCGACGATGAACGGGCACAGTTCGGTCAGCTCGTGGCGCTTTGCGATTTGGTGAAATTTGCCAGCTATCAACCCGATGCGGCTGAAATCGAGCGGGCGCTCAAGACAGCCCTGGATCTGTTCAGTCAGCCCATGGCGAGATGGGTTTCATGAAGTTCCATGACCCGCAGTTGCTTTATTTGCTGTTGCTGCTGCTCCCTTGGGCGTTGTTGCGCCACAGCCGGGATCGACGTGTTTCCGCCTTGCCCATGGCCAATGCTGATCAGCTCGCGGCGCTGCCGGATACCTTCCGCGTGCGTTTTGCCCGATATCTCCCGAGCCTGCGCTTTATTCTTCTTGTGCTGGCGATCCTGGCGCTCGCCCGGCCTCAAATGATCGAACGCGAGGCCAAGGTGATCAGTGAGGGAGTCGACCTGATCGTGGCGCTTGATCTCTCCACCAGCATGCTGGCCGAAGATCTTGCTGGCGGCGCGGCGCGGAAGAACCGGCTGGCCATGGCTAAAGCGGTGTTGGCGGATTTTTTGCGCGGCCGGCAAGGGGATCGGGTCGGCCTGCTGGCCTTTGCCGCACGTCCCTATCCGGCGGCTCCCCTGACGCTTGACCACGAATGGCTCCAAGCTACGGTCGGGCAGTTGCAGGCCGGCGCCATCGAAGACGGCACCGCGCTTGGCGACGCCATTCTGGCGGCGCTTAACCGCCTGCGTGTCAGCACGGCTGGACGAGTGTCCAACCGCACGGGCCTAGCACCGAAAAGCCAGGCCATCATTCTTATCACCGACGGCCGCAGCAACGCGGGCACTGTCGCTCCCGAGACGGCCGCGGCCGCGGCCAGGGCCCTGGGGATTCGCATCCATGCCATCGGTATCGGCTCACGCGGACCCGTCGTCATTCCCATGGACGATCCCATGGGTGGGACGATCTATCGACGCGTACAGGCGGACCTGGATGAAAACACCCTGCGCGAGATTGCCACCAGCACAGGCGGAAGCTACTTCCGGGCCGATGACGGGACTAGCCTGACGCGGGTTTTTCGCGACATCGATCGGCTCGAAAAGCGGCCCATGGAAGAAAAGGTCTTTTTTACCTACCGGGAGTTGTTTCCAGAGCTTCTCTTCGGTGTGCTGGCCCTGGGCCTGATAGAGCTCACTTTACGTAGCACCCTCTTACGGACGCTGCCCTGACATGAGTTGGGCCGCCCCCGCCTATTTCTGGCTCCTCCTCCTGGCCATTCCGGCGGGGGCGCTGCTTGGCCGAGCCGCCCTGCGCCAACACCGGGATCTGCGCGAACTGGCCGGGAACGGCGCAATAACGCCCGCGCTCCATGCCTTATCCTGGTTGCTGCCTTGCTTCGCCTTTCTCCTCGTCGTTGCGGCGCTTTGTCGTCCCCAGTGGGGGCTGGTGACTATCGAACAGCAAAGCAAAGGGCTGGACATCCTCATTGCCCTCGACGTTTCCCGCAGCATGCTGGCCGACGACATGCAGCCCAACCGTCTGGTTGCGGCCAAGGCCGCGGTGAACAGTCTGCTGCCCCGATTGCAGGGCGACCGGATCGGCTTGATCGCCTTTGCCGGCAGCGCATTTCAGGTCTGCCCGCTTACCCAGGACTACAGCACTTTCGCAGCGGTGTTGGCGGAGGCCGGTCCCGACACCATCCCGCTGGGCGGAACCGCCGTGGCGGGTGCCTTGGTCGAGGCGAAGAGAGTGTTCGGCGAACATGGCGGGCAAGAGAGAGTACTGATCGTGATCAGCGATGGCGAAGACCATGGAAGCGATATCGCCACCGCCGCCGAAAACCTGCGCCGTGCCGGGGTCGCCATATACAGCGTGTCTACTGGTAGCGCAGTGGGCGGGTTGATCCCGCTTCCCGGCGGGGAGTTCCTGAAGAACCGAGAGGGTGCGCCCGTCCGTAGCCGGTTGCAGGCGGCTCCTCTGGAAACCCTTGCCGTTGCGGGCGGAGGCCGCCGGCTCGACCTGTCTGCAAACCATAAGGTGCTGGATACGCTCTACAGCAATGAGTTGGCTGCCCGCCAGAAACAGGCCATTCGCGCTACTCGACAACAGTTGGCCGAACGCTTCCAGATCCCACTGGGTCTGGCCCTCTGCCTCCTTCTGATCGAGCCCCTTTTCGGCGGACGCAAGCCATGAAACTTCGGCATGCTCAATTCCTTGTGATGCTGATCGCACTTGCTGCACTGGCCCTTGCCCTGCGCCAGGATCTGAGCGCTTACGCCCTGCAACGAGGGGAGGCGCGCCTTTTGGCGGGAGATGTCCCGGGAGCCGAGGCGGCGTTTCGCATGGCTGTCACGCTGGGAGGCGATCCGGCACTGCCTGCTTACAACCTCGGAGTGGGTCTGTATGGAAAGGGGGCGTATTCCCAGGCTCAGCGGCAGTTCACCGGCGCCTTGGCCTCGGCCGGGCCGGGTCTTGCCGCGGCAGCCCACTATAACCGGGGGAATTCCCTGTTCCGGCAGGCGGAACGGCTCGCGGCCAGCGACAGGCAGACTGCCGGCAGATTGTTCCAGGCGGCAGTCGCCGATTATCACAAGGCGCTTGCCCTGGCACCCGGCGCTGTTGATGTGGGCGGCAATCTGGAACTAGCCCAGGCGCGGCTCGTTGCCCTGGGAAATGCTCCGGGGCAGGATGCGGGCAATCGCAAGACAAGTGAAGGCGCAGCGAAGCCTTCGGCAACCGAAACCGGCACTGGCCAGCAGGCGGGGGCACGGGAAACCAGCGTCAAACCGGGTTCCAGCCGGCAGAAAGCGGCCGGCAGTTCCGCTGCGCAATCGGAGAGCCCTGAAGGGGAGGCAAGCTTCGGGAAATCGCGTCGGGATCTGACCCGGACCGAAGCGGAGCGGCTCCTGAATGAAGCCCGAGGACGCGAGAAGCTGGCCGGCATGCCGCATGGCGGCAACCCGAACAGGCCGCAGGCCAAGCCGGACAAGGACTGGTGATCCTATGCCACGCGCGCTGAGCAAATCTGGATGGGGTGCACTGCTCCAGTCGCTGCTGTTTGGGGTTTTGCTTGTTCTGTCTCTCAAGCAAGCGCTCGCCGAACCCCGGGGCGACGTCCCCGCAGAAGACCTGATTCTGGAGGTGCGGACGGAGAAAAACCGCTTCTACCTGCATGAAGAGATTCCCTTGACTGTGACGTTGCTGACCGGAGCCGTATCCGTCCGTAACATCCAGTATCCCCGGCTCGACAGTGGTGCATTCAGCACGACCGGGTTCGCCCCGCCGCGCCGAATCAATGCCAGCCGGAACAACAAGGAGTACACCGCCTACGAGTTTTCGACGACGCTGCGCCCACGCGCGAGTGGCAAGCTCGATCTTGGTCCGGCGGAACTCCAATGCGATCTATTGGCCCCAGCCAGCGCGGCGGCCAGTTTTTTCGGCGGTGGCGAGCCCCGTGCCATCGCACTCCGATCCGAGCCGCTCAGTCTCACGATTCTGCCGTTGCCGAGGCAGGGCCGGCCGGCCGGCTTTACCGGGGCTGTTGGCCGCTTCACGGTTACCAGGACGGCCACGCCAATGGAAGTCGAGGAGAGCAATCCCATTACGGTGACGACGCGTATCGAGGGTGTAGGAACGCTTGACGCCCTTACATGCGATCCGCTCCTGTTGACCTGGGCGCGCAGTTATCCCCCCCAAGTCAGGCGGACCAGAACCCGTTTGATCTGTGAGCAGGTTCTGCTTCCAGATATGGCCTCCAGGGTTGAGCTACCTGCAGCCGTCATCCATTTCTTTGATCCGCTGACCGAACGTTATAGTTCAGCAAGAAGTCGGTCGATTCCCATCAAGCTGAAGGGATCCAATTCGATTAAGCCCGGGGGCGTGCCATCGGTTGCCACGACTTCTCCGGCGCCCAGGCCAAGCGGGACGCCAGAACCATCGAATTGGCCTTATTTGGCAGTTGCCGCAGGCGTGCTGGCTGTCTTGGCGAGTGCGGTTTACCTGGTCATTTCACGCCGGCGAACTGCCTCAGCCCGGACTGCGGAAGTTGCCGAAATGCTCAGGACATACCTGGACGAAGCCGATTCTGCGCTGAAGGACGACGATTGCCGGCGCTTCCACGAAGCCGCTTTCCGGCTGGCCCAGATTTCCGCCGCGAAGCGCTGCAATCTTCCGCAAGCTGGCATGACTGCCGACAGCCTCGATCGCGCGTGTCGGCGGGGAGCGGTATGCGAACCCTTCTCGACTCTGCTCATGGACGTGTTTCAGGAATGTGATGCGGTTCGCTATGGACAGTTGGTTCGAGACCGGCAGCACCTATTGCAGACGTTCAAGAAGTTAAAGGCTATCGCCGACCTGGCTTGATTCACTTTTTTGCGAGACGCCATGCTCAGCGCACCTGTGGCCATGTCAGTTTTTTTTACAAAACTATTTCATGAAAAAATAAAACACAATGAATACAGATAGATAACGAAGTGGCATGTTTTGTGCTAATTATTTGTGCAATTACGCCGCATAACGCGTTTGCGTAACTTTTCTTTCAATTGGGTTGTTTTTTTAGGGGACTGAAATGAAAGCATTGAAGAAAGTGATACCTGCGGCGATCGGCGCTTTGTTCCTGGCCACCAGCGTTCAGGCGACGACCATTGATTTCACCGGCCTGCTCAATACGACAGATCCGACCGTGGGCCTAGTCAGCTTCAGCGCGGGGAATCCGGCCGATTTCAACGATACCATCGTGGCAGGGGCGAATGAGTACCTGCTGAGCGGCAGGGCGGATGGTTTAAACGGAAGCCCCAGTTTCGGCCCTGATTCGTCGTACATCGGTGTGGCCAAGAGCGGCACTCTATTCGGATCTGTGAGTTTCGATATTGCGTCCGACATCGGTAATCCTTCCGGCACCACGCTCTGGGTTGAGGCTTACCTGTCGGGTAATCTTGTTGCAAGCAGCTTTATTTTCGTCTCGGACAGTAACGACCATTCGCTATCTCTGGCGGCGCTTGATCTGACCAGTGGCGCGGACAGCCTCCGTATCTATGATGATCTGGATACTTTCGATGTTGGTGATCCGTTCCATATCGACAATTTCGTATTTGCGGATTATGTTGCGCCCTGTACAGGGCCTGGGTGTAACCCCAATCCCAATCCTGTTCCCGAGCCCGCCTCGATGCTGCTGCTTGGCGCCGGTATGGCTGGTTTGGCTTTCTCCAGACGTCGGAAGTCTGCTTGACCGCTGACCTTGGGTCTCGGTTGCATATGTGGACGCTGTTGCATATGGTGAAATTGCCTCTTGAGCGCAAGCTTTGAGAGTTTTTAGGGTCTTTCTCGGGAGAAAGATTATGGATATGAAGAGAACACATCCGCCCATGCGGCCGCGCTGGCTGGCATCGGCAAGTGTAATGGTGATGTTTGTTGCCGGCGGCGTTTGGGCCGATCCGGTTCAGGTTTGGGTGCAGCCCAGCGGTAATACCTTCGCTAACGCCTACGCGCTGCAAAACGAGGCGCGTACCTACTTCGGTCGCGCCGAATGCAATGCTTGTGGTGCGCTGGAGTACAAGTGGGAATTCAGCGACGGGACTTCGACTGGCTTTGCCGCAGTTCCCAATCCCCGTTATATCGAGAATGCCGCCAAGAGTTTTGCCTTGTTCGGCCCCCAGTGGGCCAAATTGACGGTGCGTGAGTCCGCCAATGTGGCCAACACGGCTTCCGCCCAGGTTGATCTGCAGGTCATCGCCAGCGCAAGTGACAACCTGAATCGGCAGAAGAACTCTGCCATTGACCGTGGACTGCGCAATCTCTACCAGACTGAGTTGGATGGTGGTGGTGCTACCAGTTACTGGAACGATACGCATGGTTATGGCTATCACGTCGGCGCAACGGGTTTGGCTCTGATTGCGTTCGAGAACCACGGCCACAATCTGCAGTCTCCGGACAGCGACATCTACAAGAAATCGGTTCGCCAAGGCGTCCAGTGGATTTTGAATACAGCCACGATGCCTGACATCAATGACCAGCGTTGTATCGGCAACCCGGACACCAATGGCAATAACAAGGGCGTGCTTTTCGGCAATGGTAACCATATCTATGAGCCTTCCATTGCCCTTCTGGCGCTGGTCAACAGCGCAGACAAGGCCTTCGCCCAGAGTTATGTAGCCTCCACCCCCTCGGCAGTGAACGGCATGACGCTGTTCGACATCGCGGTCGACGCCACCGACTGGCTGGCTTGGGCGCAAAGCGATGGCGGCAGTGGCAGTAGTGGAAACTCCAATACTTGCTATACAACTGACGGCTATCCTTTTACCACTTACTCTTCAGGCGCGAATGTCACTGCGGCGAGCGGTTACTTCCTCACCTACGACATCGGTGCTTACGGTGGTTGCGGTGGCGACTTCACGCTTGACTGGGGCGATGGTTCCTCTTCAACCTACTTGGCGGATAGTCAGTACTGCGGGTATTACGGTGCCAATACGGCCTACGAGGGCCTGAATTACTGGACTTCCTTGGACGTTAACCATACGTATGCAGCAAGCGGTGATTACAACGTCGCTTTCAGCTACACGGGCAATACGGGCCCGGTCACCACGGCGCTGTGCAGTGTGAGTGT
>CAZEOR010000135.1:0-7380 GCA_964513695.1 uncultured Thiobacillus sp. | reverse complement strand
ACTTCGGCCTGACCGAAAGCGCCCGAATGATCCGCGAGGCGGCGGGCCGCTTTGCCGACGAACAGATCTTGCCGCTGGCCGCCGCGATCGACCGCGAAGACCGCTTCCCGCGCGAGCTGTGGCAGCCAATGGGCGCGCTGGGCCTGCACGGCATCACCGTGGAAGAGGAATGGGGCGGTCTGGGCCTGGGCTATCTCGACCATGTCATCGCGGTGGAGGAAGTCAGCCGGGCGAGCGGCGCGGTCGGCCTGTCCTATGGCGCGCACTCCAACCTCTGCGTCAACCAGATCCGCCGCTGGGGGAACGAGGAGCAGAAGGCGAAGTACCTGCCCAAGCTGATCAGCGGCGAACACGTCGGCTCCCTCGCCATGTCGGAAGCGGGCGCGGGATCGGACGTCGTCTCGATGAAGCTGCGCGCTGACACGGTGCCGGGCGGCTTCCCCGCTGCCGCCCCAGAGGCGGACGAAGGCCAGGGACCGGCCGCGCTGAGCGATGACCAGCGCCTCCTCGTCCGCGGAAGGAAGCGGCAGCGCGGCCAGGCCCGCCGCGTCACAGCGGGCGCTGGAGAGGCGCTGCCCACCCTGATGGATCGCCACCTCGGCATCGGTGGCCGGCCGACCGGACGTCAGGTCCACCGCGTAGGCGAGGCAGGCGGGCCCGGTCGTCTCGTCGCGGCCGACGTGCTTGGTGATCAGGCCGAGGTCGGTCACCATCATCCAGGTGAGGCGCTCGATGCCGTCGGCGCGGCAGGCCACCAGGTAGAGGCCGGGCTCGCGTGCCGGCACCGGGATGCGGCGGGTGAAGACCCCCTCGGCATCGCGCGGGGGCACCACCCGCGTCTCCGCCACCAGCGTCAGGCCGGCAATGCTCCGCAGGGGGATCGGCTGCTCCGGCTGGCCCCACTGCACCATGAGCACCCCCAGGCCGTGGAGGGCGTAGGCGTTGTTGGGCTCACCCATGAGGGCCTTCTGGTAGACGGCCTCGGCCTCGTCGAGACGGCCGTCCTCGTGCAGCCTTTCGGCGATTTCCAGGGCTTGCTGGACGTTGACGACGCGGGGGGAGTTCATGCGCCCTTCCTCCATTGTTCGCAATGCAGCATGTGGTCCCGCTCCCGGAACCACTCGGCGGCGAATTCGCAGTCTCGGTGTTCATCGAAATAGGGGCCGCCCAGGGTGTAGTGCACCAGGGAGACGTCCGGATTGGGCGGGTTGTAGCCCACCAGGTGGTTCCAGCGCAGGGGGATGGCGCCGATCAGGTCGTCGTTGCCCAGCCACTTGAACTGGTGAAGTTCCAGGCCGGTGGCGGTGTTCACATAGTCCGGGGTCAGGGCCTTGCACTTGGCGTTGTTGAACAGCACGACGCTGGACCAGTTCTTCTTCTCGTATTTGGTCTGCACCGTGCCCAGGAACTTGATGTCCTCGTGGGGCTGGTGGTCATGCTTGGTGCACATCACGGCATAGCGGTCGTCGCGCAGGTCCCAGAGCTTGGCGATGTCGTCCAGCACCAGCATGTCGTTGTCGATGAAGATCGACCAGCCCTGGTATTCCGACAGAAAAGGCGCCAGGAAGCGAGAGAAGGAAAACTCCGTGGACGCCAGCGGATGCCGTTCCCGGGTGTAGATGCCCGAGAGCTGGCTCAACATGATCGGGTTGATGGAGACCGGCCGCGACGAACGCACCTGGATGCTGTGTTGCAGCACGTTGTAAAGCACCGGAAGTTTGGCGTCGTAGCCAATGAATACGCGGATCAAAACAGGTCTCCTTTATATGGTTTCAAGCAAATCTTTATGCAATGCGGCCAGCGCTCCGCCCCATCCGCCGCCGCCACAAGCTTCACGGTAGGTGGGGATGTCCGGATACCAGGGGCTGCGGCCGGCGACCATCCAGCGCCAATCGGGCGGATGGGGAATCAGCACCCGGCTGATGCGCCCCGCTCCGGCCCTGAGATGGACATTGGTATTGCTGACCGCGACATACTCGTCCATCAGACTCAGGAGCGCCAGCATCACTTCCAGTTGCTCGTTGACGGCGGTGAAGTCGTGGACCGGCCGGCCCAGGCGCTGGGCGAAGCGCTCGATCTCCCCCGGCTTGGGCTTGCGTTGCAGGATCAGCACCTGGCCGGGCACATCCCGCAGCATATCGGCCAGCAGATCCAGGTCGATCTCCTTGTACAGCACGTTCCACTTGGAGAACTCCTCCTTGGAAGTGCCGCCGCGCCAGGTCACGCCGATAAAAGGTCCGTCGCCCAGGGGGGCGAGCATGCGCCGGGCCTGGCCGAGGGCGCCGGGTGACGGGGTGAGCTCGACCGGCGCGGGAATGTCCGACGCCTCCCGCATGCCCACGGCCAGGGCCAGATCGCACACCGCCACCCGGTAATCCAGGTTCTCCGGGGATTCCCGGTGGCTCACCGCCATGTCGATGAAGGGCAGCTTGCCGACGAAGCTGGCCAGCTTGGGATTGGGCCGGTAGGCCAGCCAGGCGCCCCGCTCCTTCAACACCTTGGCGAAGCGCAGGAACAGGAGTTCGTCGCCCAGGCCCTGATCCATCTGGACCAGGATGCGCTTGCCGCGCAGATCCCCGGGCAACGGGGCTTCCAGCAGGTCGTAACTGGATGTGCGCGTGATGTTGGGGCGATGGGCATAGTTGCGCCAAGCCTCCGCCCACTCCGACAACAGCAATTGGGTCAGGGCGTAGGAAAAGCGGATCTGGTCGTCGCCGGGCGCCCGAGCCATAGCCAGGCCGAAATAGTAGCGGCGTCGTTCGAAATCACCCTTCTGGCCATAGAGGCTGGCCATGTTCACCAGGGGAAGGGCCATGTCGCTTCGGGCCTCCGACGCCGCCATGAACGCGGCGGAAGCCTGGCTCCAGTGCTTGCGGGAAAGCTGCACCAGGCCCATGGCGTTGAGGGCATGGGCATCCTCCGGCTTGAGCGCCAGGGCGCGGCGGGCGAAATCCTCCGCCTCGTCCAGTCGGCGCAGGCTGCGCAACAGCACGGCGATGCGGGTCAAGGTGGAAGCGTTGTCGGGCGACAGGCGATCCGACTCCCGCATCTGCGCCAGCGCCTCCTCGGAACGCTCCAGGTCGTCCAGCACCATACCCAGGTGGAAACGGGCCCAGGGATGTTCCGGCTTCAGGGCCACCGCCTTATCCAGGGCGGCCAGGGACTCCGGTAGGTTCTTGCGGCGTTGTTCCAGTCCGCCCAGTGCATACCAGGCATCGAAGCCTTCCGGAAGCAGTCGGGTCACCACACGGAATTGGACGATGGCATCTTCTTCCCGCTCCAGGGCCAGATAGGCGTGAGCAAGACGCTCCCGGGCCACCAGATTGTCCGGGGCGTTTTCCAGGAACGCGGTCAGGTAGGGCAAGGCGTCTTCATGGCGAGCCGCATCCACCAGGGTCACGCCCAGGTTGTAACAGGCCTCGGGGTAATCCGTACGGCTTGCCAGGGCTGACTGGAAGGCATCGATGGCATCGTCGATGCGCCCCGCCTGACGCAGGGCCACACCCAAATTGTTGCGGGCTTCCGGGTAGTCGGGCCTGGCCGCCAAAGCAAGCCGGAATTCGGCGATGGCCTCATCGGCACGCCCCAGGGCGCGCAGGGCCTCGCCCAGATCGTTGTGCAATTCCGGGCGATCCGGCGCCCGCTTCAACGCGCGGCCAAGCAGATCCGCCGCTGCTTCGTTTCGTCCCGTGGACAGGGCGACCAGGGCGGCCAGGTGCAGCGCCTCCAGATGCGTGGGGGATTTCGCCAGAACCTGCTGGCAGACCATCTCGGCCAGCGGGACGCGGCCGGCCTGCAAATAGCCTTGGGCCAGGCCCAGGGCCTGCATGACATCCTGTTCGCTGCGGGGATCGCTCATGGCGGGACTTGAAATTTGACGCCGTAATGTACACTCCGGCGCAACCTGACGGAACGAGAAAACCAGACCTTTCATGTGCGGCATCGCGGGCCGCCATGGTCCGCATGACCGATGCCATCGCCCACAGGGGGCCAGACGACGCGGGCATCTGGATTTCGGACGACGACCGGGTTGCCCTCGGACACCGCCGCCTCTCCGTCATCGATGTCACCAGTGCCGGCCACCAGCCCATGCTTGACGAATCCGCCGGCTCCACCCGCGCCCTGGTGTTCAACGGCGAGATATACAACTACCGGGAACTGCGCCTGGGCCTGGAGCGTTCCGGCCAGACATTCCGCACCCGCAGCGATACCGAAATCCTGCTGGCCCTTCTGGGTAGACAGGGCATCCAGGCCCTGCCTTTCCTGGACGGCATGTTCGCCTTCGGCCACTACGATACGGCCGGCCGGACCCTGCTCCTGGCCCGCGACGCCTTCGGCGAAAAGCCCCTGTATTACTGGGACGGGCCCGATTACTTCCTGTTCGCTTCGGAACTCTCCGCCATCCTGGCCTCGGGCCTGTTCGACGGCGGGATAGAAGGCGCGGAACTGGCCGCCTACCTGCACTTTCGTTACGTGCCCCAGCCCTATTCCCTGTTCCGGGACATCCGCAAGCTGGAGCCCGGTTGCCTGCTCACCCTGCGAGACGGCCGGGCCGAGAAGAAGCGCTGGTTCTCATTTCAGCTTCCGGAAAACCTGCCCATCACCGATCCGAGACAGATCGCCGACGCGCTGGAACACGAGCTGACGGTTGCGGTGAAGTCGCGCCTGGTCAGCGACGTGCCCCTGGGCGCCTTCCTGTCCAGCGGCGTCGATTCCTCCCTGGTCTGCGCCCTGGCCACGAGGAAGCTGGGCATCCCACTCAACACCTACACCATCGCCTTCGACGGCGGCGAGGAAGTCAATCAACAATCGGAACACGAGGACGCCGCCCGCATCGCCGAAGTCCTGGGCACCCAACACCACTGCCACCACGTCAGCCATGCCGATCTGCTGGATGTGGCGGCGCGCATGGGCACCATCCTCGACGAACCAAACGGCGACCGCTCCTGCGTCCCCACCTATCTCCTCTCACGCTTCGTCCGCCAGGACATCACCGTGGCCCTCTCCGGCGACGGCGGCGACGAACTGTTCGCCGGCTACGGCCGCTATTTCGCGGCCCAGGCGGCCCTGGGCAACGCACTCACCCCGGCGCAACTGGCGCCCCAGTATTTCGACCGCTTCCTGCCGGTCATGCCCCTGGAGCAGCTGGTGAAGCTGTTCGGCGGCCTGCCGGAACGCTTCCAGGACATCTACGCGGCCATGCTCGGCGCCATGGCGCCCACCAAGGGCACGGTCAACACCCTGCGCGTGCTCGACGCCAACAGCTACCTGCCCGGCGCGGTGCTGGCCAAGGTGGACCGCATGAGCATGGCCCACGGCCTGGAAGTGCGCGCCCCCATCCTGGCCACGTCCATCGCCAGACTGGCCGGGCGCATTCCCCTGGCCCAGCATCTGGCCGACGGCAAGGGCAAATTCCTGCTGCGCCACATCCTCAAGAAATACCTGCCGGCGGAATGGGTGGACCGGCGCAAGACCGGCTTCGGCATGCCGCCCGCCTTCATGAAGGCCCACGCCGATTTCTTCGGCCAGCAACTTGGCGAGGCGGTCCACGACGGCTCGGCCCTGAGCCGGGTGCTGGACGTGAAGCGGCTGCGCGCCCTGCTGCCCCAGGCCAACAACAACATCGTCTGGGCGGTGATCGTGCTGAACCAGTGGCTGGAAAAGATCCAGAGCGCCGGCCGCCCGACCGATGCAGCCCGGCCAGCGAAAATCCAGCCCCTGCGCGGCGTGCAATTCGGGCGGGAAAACGCCGGCCCCACTCATGGCCGCGACATCCTGGACATCCTGGCCAAGCCCCTGCCGCGCCGGCTGGAATCGCCGCCGCCCGGCATCGAAGGGCTCGTCGCCGCCTTCGATGCCGCCGGCATCGGACCCGCCCCGGTCAATGTCTTCACCTACCACACACGGGTGGACGCGGATTACCAGCCCATCGAAACCTTCGACATCAAGGGCCTGGACCACCGCAAGTTCGACTACGACTACATCCTCGCCTATTTCTCCCACGCCGCCGCCGGCCTGTTTCCCGGTGCCAACGTCATCCTGGTGACGGATGCCACCTCCCCCGTGCCCACCGTGCACCGCTTCACCCATGTGGTGCGCCTGGCGGTGGACAAGGACGAGCCCATGTACCAGCGGGTGCGGGCCATGGCGGCCTACGTCAATTCGTCCGCCCTCAGCGCCAACCCCCGCGCCACCACCCTGTTCCTGGATTCCGACGCCTTCGTCGGCAACGATTTCCGGGAAGTCCTGGCCGGCGACTTCGACATCGCCACCACCTTCCGGCCCGACCCGGCCATGGTGCTGAACGAGGGCGTCCAGGCCGCTTCCCACCGCCGGCCGGAAAAGGTGCGGGCCTTCTACAACGGCTACCTGGCCACCTATGAACACCTGGCCGAAGACCCGGACGTCCAGTCCCGCTATCCCCACGGCATCAAGAAATGGCGCGGCGGCCAGCTCTCCCTGAATAGCGTGGGTTGGGACGGTGCCTATCCCGAGGCCGGGGAAATCCGCGAACTGGACGGCACCCGCATGCTCTATCTGCCCTGCGCCGACTACAACCACAAACCCGGCCCCTCGGACGGCTTGCGCGACCTGCTGGCCAAGCAGGTGGTCCACTTCAAGGGCACCGCGAAGGAATTCGGCTTCCTGCGCCGCTACACCATGGAGCGCAACCTGCCCGGCTGGCCCTTGGCCGATCTGTTGCTGGCCGCCGGCCTGGACGAACCCACGCCGGAAGCGCTGGTGGAAGCCTGGAGCCGCCTGCTCGGCGAACGCCATTACGCCGCCGCCAGGAACCTCTGCCTGAGCATCCTGGAACGCCAGCCGGACAGCGGCTTGGCCCACGCCCTCCTCGCCCTGCTCCACTTCCGCATCGAAGGCAACTGGGACAGCGCCCGGGAGCGAGGCCACCAGGCCCTGGCCGCCGGCCACCTGCCGGAAAACGTCCGGGCCGAGATCGAACGTATGCTGAAAACCACGGGAACCCCACCATGAGCCTCACGCCCAATTTCGCCCTGTACAACAAGGAATTCACCAAGCCCCCCTTCGACAACCCGCTGGTGAAGAACCTGTTCGTCATGCACGTCCAGGCCATGGCCCAGATGCTGGGCCTGAACCAGCCCGGCAGCGGCGCGGCGGCCCACGACGACATGATGGTCTGGTACCGCAACCTGGGCTTCCTGGAGGACATCGACTTCATCCGCGCCATGGGTCCCCACGCCAAGGATCCCATCCTGCTGGCCCGGGTCTGGCGCATCTACACCCTGTGCTGGGCGGCGAAGAGCTGCCTGGGCGTGGAAGGCGACTTCGTGGACCTGGGCTGCTACGACGGCAAGACCGTGGAGGTGATGGAGCGCTTCTGCGACTTCCGCCAGGTGGAAG
>CAZEOR010000134.1:0-7394 GCA_964513695.1 uncultured Thiobacillus sp. | reverse complement strand
TGAGATAGAACGGCGTGTCGTAATCGAAATTGAAGCTGCCGGTCATCACTGTGTTGATTGCCCCCGCATTATGGATACTGTCTTTCAGGCTCCACATCACAACTTCCACATCGGCGGGAAGCGGGCTGCCACCGGAGATGTAACTGATCAGATCCATGGGCAATACCGGATACGCCGCCTTGATCAGCGCGTAGCCCGCAGCGGCATATGAAGAAGCGCCGAATGCGCCGTCCAGGGTCATGCTGACATTGGCAAGGCCGCTGCCGATTCCTCCCGTGACGGTGAAACCATCCGCCCACGCGGACAGGGCACCATAGCGGGTTGTGCTTTCATCGCCCCGTGCTTCGGCGTGATGAACGCCCATTTCGGTTCGGGCCCAGGAGAAATCTATCTGCGCGAGGGCGCTGCCCATGCCGAAGAAAGTCATGCCTTCGACAAGAGTGTTCGGATCGTCGACATCGGCGGCGGCCGCGTAGGCATACGGCAGTGCCAGGGAAGCCTGGACGGAACCGCTCAGTGCCAGGCCCAGCAAGGCGGTGGCAGTGGCGAGGCGGATGGATTGAGTCATGCTGTACTCCTGCAAGGACATTGGGTCATGCAGGACTATGAGCAACCCCCATGCCAAGCTATGGCGGGTGGGCGGAATCCTCTTCCAAGGCCAGATCCGGGATGTGATTGAAGGAAATTCGCATGGTGGCGTCATGGATGGCACGGAAGGCGCCACCGAAGTAGATGGCGTCATTGCCGAAACGCTGGTGCAGTTTGTCCAGAACGGCATCCAGTCCCGGCAGAGTTCCTGAGCGTAGGGTATCGGACTCTGTGAATAACGGTAGGGAAGCCTGATCGGCCCGGGTGAGACCTTTTAGCACCACGCCTGTTTTGATGGGTTCCCGGCCACGGGGGCGCTCGGCCCAAAGCGTGTCCAGGATGCGCAGGAAACCCAGGGTATCGGACATGGCGTTGAAGCGGCCCTCCACCACCCAGGGATCCCGGTGCCGCCAATCCACCCACACCTCAAGCCGCTGGGCCAGGAAACCTTCCGCACGCATGCGTCTGCTGGCCTTCTGGATCAGCTTGGACAATACCGCGTAGGCACCCTGGTCGTAGCGCAGGGTGGGCGGCAACACATGGGAGTGGCCGATGCTGCCGCGCCGGGTGGGGACCACAGGTACATCGATGCCGCGCAGGCGGTCGTGCATGCGCTCCCCTTCCACACCACCCCAGATGCGCCGTAAGGTGGCGCTGTCGGCTTGGCACAAGGCTTCGACGGTACGCAGACCATAGCGTTCCAAGCGGGCCAGCATGGCGCGCCCCACGCCATGGATATCGCCGAGTTTGAGCCGATACAAAGCCTGGGGCAGATCTTCACCATGTACCACGGTGAGCCCATCCGGTTTTTGCATGTTGGAAGCCATCTTGGCGATAAAACGGTTGGGCCCGATACCCACAGAACTGGTGAGGCATTCCCCCACCTGCTCGCGGATTTTCGCCTTGGCCGCTTTCGCCAGCCGAACTGCCACATCTTCCCGCTGCCAGCTGCCGGTCAGCTCGCACACTACCTCGTCGATGGACAGCACCTCGGTAATGGCGATGACGCTGTTCACCACGTCCATGAGCCGGTGGTGCATGCCCACGTACACCGAAGGCCGGGCCTCGACGAATACCACGTGCGGACAAAGCTTGCGGGCTTCCTCGACGGTGGTGCCGGTTTTGATGCCCAGCCGTTTGGCTTCGTAACTGGCAGCGATACAGCAGGTGGTTTCCGCCATCACCGGCAGCACGCCCAGTGGCCGCCCGCGCAATTCCGGCCGCAGTTGCTGTTCCACCGAGGCGAAGTAGGAATTGAAGTCGAGGAGGAGGGCGCGCAGGGCCATGATGACTTGGGAGGGGCGGTTTTCCAGGGTAGTTCCACGTCCGCGCAAAGGCAAAAAAAACCGGACCCCGCAGGGTCCGGTTGTCAGGGAGCCGGTTTGGCTCAGTGCATGGTCGTGACGCCGATCAGCACCAGGGTCAGCAGGATGAAGCCGACCAGGATGAGCAGCGCCGAGAGGATGGTGGAAAGGCTTTCCACCGTGCGGGTCGGGCGCTTGACCAGATACTTCTCCAGTTCGCCGCTGGCCACCAGGCGGTCGTACTCCTGGGTGTGCTCGTACTTGAATTCCTCCAGGGGCACGGCACCGGTGAAGATGGTGGTGCTCAAGGGGAATTTCTCCGGCCGGAAGTGCACGTTGAAGAAGTGCACCGAGAACAGGAACACGGTGGCCAGCAGCGCTTCCTCGGCATGCACGATGGTGGCCAGGTTGAACACCCAGCCCGGCAGGTACTGGGAAGTCAGGGTCGGGTTGAACATCATCAGACCGGACAGGCCGATGATGGTGGCACCCCAGAATGGGGCCCAGTAGTCGAACTTCTGCCAGTAGGTCCAGCGCTCGAACTTGGGCCGCGAGGTGAAGCCGAGGAACCACTTGTACATGCGCACGATGTCGTGCAGGTCCTGCCAGTTGGGGATCATGGAGGTGGGGCCGAACCAGCGGAAGGTCTTGCGCGTCACCCAGATATTGCGCAGCGCGAACAGGATGTGACTCAGGAACACTGTCACCCAGATGGTGGCGGCTGTGCGGTGGATGATGCCCTCCATCTTCGGGCCGCCCAACAGGGTGATCACCGCTTTGGCCCAGTCGGTATGGGAGAACAGCAAGGTCGTGCCGGTGATCACCAGGACCATGGTGCTCATGGCGAAGAGCACGTGGATCCAGCGCCAGACCTTGCTGAAGCGGCGGAAGAACACGGCATCGGGATGCTCCACGTCCTCCCGGTGGCCGCAACCTTTCAGGTGGTCCATGAGTTCACGGTAGAACCACAGGATCACGTGAGTCCAGAAGAAGATCATGACGCCGTAGATCAGGTACTTCATGAACTCGTTGACCACGAACATGTCCGGGTATTTCTTGAAGTTCCCCGGGTCGCCATGGGCATGGAAGGTCAGGAAGCCTTCCTTGGCGTTCTTGTGGCAGGTGTTGCAGGTCTTCAAACGGTTGTTGATATGGATTGTGGAGGTGGGGTCGTCCACGTTCTTGATGTTATGGGCGCCGTGGCAGTCGTAGCACTTGGCGGTGTTGGTGTAGCCCAGCTTGTTTACTTGGCCGTGGTAGGACTTGAAATAGGTCTCCCGCGCCTTCTCGTGGCAGTTGCCGCAGTTCCGGGTGATCTCCAGCTTCATGGGATCGCCCTTGGCGGAACTGATGTTGTGGGTGCTGTGGCAATCGGAGCAGACCGCGCTCTTGGCGTCCTTCTTCTCCAGCACCGCCTTGCCGTGCATGGAGGCCTTGTACTCGTCCAACTGCTTCTCGTGGCAGCGGCCGCAGACCTCCGGGTTCTTCATGCGGTGCTCTGCCCGCTGCAAGCTGCCCAGGGTGCCGATGTTGTGGGCGTCATGGCAGTCGTAGCAGGTGGCGTTGATCTTGGAGATGTCCTTCTTGTTGGGCTGGGCGTGAACGGAGTGCAGGTAGCTCTCCATCTGCTCGACCACCACGCCGAGTCGCTTGTACTGGGGATCTGAACTCCCCTTTTGGGCTTCAAATTTTTTCTTGTGGCATTCGATGCAGCCCACGCTCTTGGGCAGTGGCTTGGGGTGAGGCAGCTTGTCGACGTTGTTGTGGCAGCCGGTGCAAGGCTGCTTGCCGTGCACGCTGTGCTCGAAAATCTTGGGGTCGATGTAGATGAAGTTCTTGCTGCCGTCCTTGCGTACCTTCACCTTTTCTTCGGGATCGGCGTGGCAACGCAGACAGCGGAAGTTGGCGATCTCCGGCTTGGCATCAGCGGTGGCGGTAGGTATTCCCTCGGTGCTCGCGGGGGCTGTGGCAGTTGCCATCGGAGCCAAGCCCAATCCGATCAGCAAACTGATCATTCCTGCCAGCGACTTCCAGGCATTGATTGCCATTTTTTCTGTCTCCTCAGTGGCGGTTGCGCTGATCCTGGAAGAACGCCTAGGCGCTCTCCCAAAAATGCAAAAAAAGGCTTCGGTTTGTGATTTACAGTATTTTCCTACCAAAACCTGCCGTAGACTACGTTCTCAACGAGGTTATTTCAATCCTTGTTTTAAGAAATGGGTGTCGGATACAGGTGAATAATCAGCGTCTTAGATTGGCAGATTTACCTGTACGCGGCATTTGGCGGGCTAACCACTGAATATTAGAAAAAACTTATATTCAGTGGTCGACTAAATTGGTTAGGTTATTGGTGGGGAGGCCTGGCGAGGCCTTCCCGTGACGACCCTGGGCAAAAGGAGGAGACGATGCGCAAGGGAGTATTGGCCGTGGCCCTGATGTGGGCTGCCGGTTCGGCAATGGCGGCGGGGCCGGACATTTCCGTCCTGGCCCGCACCTGCAACAACTGTCATGGCGTCGGCGGCGTCAGCGCTGGTCTGTCAATGCCGTCCATTGGTGGTTTGCCCAGGGATTACCTGGCCAAAATCATGAAGCAGTGGAAGTACGACGAGCGGGGTGCTGCCACCATGAACCGTATCGTCAAAGGCTTGAGCGATGATGAGATCAATGGTCTGGCCGCTCATTTCGCCAAGCAGCCCTGGGTTCCCTCGCCCCAGCGCGTAAGCGTAGCGGCACTCGGCAAGGGCAAGTCAGTGATCAAGGAAAACTGCGAAGACTGCCATGGCGCAACCGGCGGCGATCCCGACGAGGACGCGCCCAAGATCAATGGCCAGTGGGCCAAGTACATGGAGCTGGAGCTGGAAAAATACCGCGACGAGGAATTCGACATGCCGCACCGGAAGATGAAGAAGACTGCCCGCAAGATGAAGCCGGCGGATGTGCCAGCCGCCGCCTTGTACTTCGGCGCCCAAGGCAAGTGAGGGAGGAACGCACCATGCAAGGATTTGATCGCCGCACCTTCCTCAAGGCCCTCTCCGCCGCCTCCGGCGCCTCCGTCCTGACCATTCCTCAAGCCCGCGCCGCCGCCAAGGCCAAGGCACGGGTGGTGGTGGTGGGCGGCGGCTACGGTGGCGCCACCGCCGCCAAATACCTGCGCCTGATGGATTCCGCCATCGACGTCACCTTGATCGAGCGGGAAACCCTCTATACCTCCTGCCCCCTGTCCAACGAAGTCATCTCTGGCGAGCGGGACATCAAGACCCTGCAGGTGGGCTACAAGGGCCTGCAAAAGCATGGTGTCCAGGTGGTCCACGATGAGGTCACCCAGATCGACCCGGTCAAGAAGACGGTGGCCACCGCCGGCGGCAAGAGTTTCGCCTACGACTTCCTGGTGCTGTCCCCGGGCATCGACTTCAACTTTGGCGCCGTCCAGGGCTACAGCAAGGAACTGGCCGAGACCAGCCTGCCCCATGCCTGGAAGGCCGGCCCCCAGACCCTGGCGCTGAAAAAGCAGTTGGATGCCATGCCCGACGGCGGCAAGTTCATCATCGCCGTGCCCCCCGGCCCCTTCCGCTGCCCGCCCGGCCCCTACGAGCGCGCCGCCCAGGTGGCCAACCACTGCATGCACCACGGCAAGAAGAAGGCCAAGGTACTGATCCTGGACGCCAACGATTCCTTCTCCAAGCGGCCTCTGTTCGAGCAGGCCTGGAAGGAACTCTATGGCTTCGGCCCGGGCGGCATGATCGAATGGATACCCGGCGCCCAGGATGGCAAGGTGGAACGCGTCGATGCCAAGACCCTGACCTGCTACACCGGTTTCGGCGAGCACCAGGGCGACGTGGTCAACATCATTCCACCTCACCATGCCGGCAAGGTGGCCAAGGACCTGGGTCTGGCCACCTTCAAGGACAAATGGTGCGAAGTGAAGCCGGAGAACATGGAGTCCACCAAGCTGAAGGATGTGTTCGTGATCGGCGATGCCTGCGTCGGCGGCGAACTCGCCACCAACAACGGCTTTCCCAAGTCCGCCCACATGGCCATCACCCAGGCCAAGGTGGTGGTGGCCAGCATCGTTGCCAAGGTGAACAGCCTGCCTGCTCCGGTGCCCATTTACACCAATACCTGCTACAGCGTGGTGGCGCCGGACTGGGGCTTCTCCGTGGTGCACCTCTACCGGGTGCAGAACGGCCAGTGGGTCTACATCAAGGACGGCAGTGGCATCTCGCCGGTGACCTTCGGCACCAAGGAGGCGCCGAAGCCGGTGCCGCGCATCTACCGCAAGCTGGAGGTGGAATACGCCGACGGCTGGCTGCGCAACGTGCTGGCGGACGCCTTCGCCTGAAGTGGGGTCACGCAAATGAAAAAGCGGCCCGCGGGCCGCTTTTTCATTTCGGCGGGGTGGTGCTCAGATTGCTTCTTCCCCGGTTTCGCCGGTACGGATGCGGATAACCTGCTCCACGCTGGAAACAAAGATTTTGCCATCCCCGATTTTGCCGGTCCGGGCTGCCTTGACGATGGACTCCAGGGCGCTGTCCACCATGCTGTCGGCCACCACCAGTTCAACTTTCACCTTGGGCAGGAAATCCACAACATACTCGGCGCCACGGTAGAGCTCGGTGTGCCCCTTCTGGCGGCCGAAGCCCTTCACCTCGGTCACGGTCAGGCCACTTACACCCAGAGCGGATAAAGACTCGCGAACTTCGTCCAGTTTGAACGGCTTGATAATGGCGACGATCTTCTTCATGGATTTCTCCTCCTAGAAAGGGGCGCGGTAATGATTGGTGATGGGATAGCGCCGGTCGCGTCCGAAGCCGCGCGGCGTGATGCGGATACCGGGCGGAGATTGCCGGCGCTTGTATTCGGAACGGTCGATGAGGCGCACCATCTGGCGGACATCCTCTTCCCGGAAGCCTGCCGCCACGATATCCCTGGGCGCCATGTCCTGTTCCACATATCGCTCCATGATGGCATCGAGAATTTCGTAGGGAGGCAGGCTGTCCTGGTCGCACTGGTTGGCGCGCAGCTCGGCGCTGGGAGGACGGGTGATGATGCGTTCCGGAATGACTTCGGAGACCGAATTCCGATAGCGTGACAAGCGCCACACCAGGGTCTTGGAGACATCCTTCAGGACCGCGAAGCCACCGGCCATGTCGCCGTAGAGGGTGGCATAGCCGCTAGCCATTTCGCTCTTGTTGCCGGTGGTCAGCACCAAGGGGCCGAATTTGTTGGACAGGGCCATGAGCAGCACGCCGCGTACACGGGCCTGGATGTTCTCCTCGGTCTGGTCGAAGGGCAGGTCGTCGAATTCATCGGACAGCTCGGACAGAAAGGTGTCGAACATGAGCTTGATGGGCTGTACGTCGTATTTGACATTCAGGTTGTCGGCGAGGGTCTCCGCGTCCTCAAGGCTCATGCTGGCGGTGAACTCGGAGGGCATCATGATGGCCTTGACCTTGTCGGCACCCAGGGCGTCGACCGCCACCGTCAGGGTCAGAGCGGAATCGATGC
>CAZEOR010000133.1:0-7427 GCA_964513695.1 uncultured Thiobacillus sp. | reverse complement strand
GGAAGAAGCCGATCCAGAGGGCGTTCAGCATGGCGGCGCGGGGATTACAGGCTGCCCAGCCAGAGCAGCCCCAGCACCGCCACCCAGAGCAGGGCCGCGCGCCAGATCAGGGCCACCACGGCATCCAGGGAGTCCAGGCCGGGCGCTTCATCCAGGCCAAGGATAGGGCGCACCAGTTCACCGGCTGGCAGGTTGACGATGCCGCCCAGTTGCAGGCCCAAAGCACCGGCTCCCGCCGCCAGCAGGATGCCTTCGTTCTCGTCGCCCCAGCCGCGGGCCTGGCTGCGCCAGGATTCCTGGGCATCCTGGAAGTTGCCGACGATGGCGAAGCTGAAAGCCACTAGCCGCACCGGCAGCCAGTCCAGCCAACCCGCCATGCGGTCGGCAAAGCGATCGAAGGCAAGCTCGCCATGCCAACGGTCACGGGCCAGACGGGTCAACAGGTAGAGTACGGCACCGGCGGCGCCCAGGGGCAGGTACCAGAACAAGACGCCGAACAGACGGACCATGGACTGGCGGAATGTTTCCTCCAAGGTCTGGCGTACCAGGGCTGCCTCATCCCCGCCGGCCAGGATGCTGGGCCGCCACTCGGAAAGCGTCTCGCGCGCACGCGCCATATCGCCCTCCCGCAATGCCCGAACGACGCTGGCGGCGCGAAACGAGGCGCTCTTGAAGCCAAGGCAGAAATACAGCACCACCACGTCGAATGCCCAGGCCAGCGGCCACCAGACCTCCGAAAACAGCGCCGTCAACCCCGCCACGACCAGCGCCGGTACAAGGGCGCCCAATGTCCAGGCCAGCGCGCCATGCTGCTCGCCGCCGGCATTCAGGTTTTCCAGCAGCCAGGCCAGCCACTCGCTGGCCGCGCGCCGGGGCTGGCCCGGACGTTCCGGCCACCAGTGCTCCAGCCCGAAGGCGGCAAGCACAGCAAACAGGCTCAAGGCAACTTCCTCATGGAAACTCCCCTCATCGCAGATTCTTCATGGCAGCGCCATCTCGACCGTGAAGCGCCCCATGCGGATCGGGCTGTCGGCCGATTCGTAGTATTCCACCGTGGGCATTTGGATACCCCGGCCGCGCGCCTGGAGATATTTGTCCAGGGCCAGGTAGGCGCGGCTGGGCGCGAGCAGGCTGCCGGCATGAACCTGGACGGCCAGGATCCGGCGCGCAGGAATGGTGTCGATCTCCAGGGGAGCTTTGACCTTGCTGCCCGGTGGCACCTGGAACCCCGTGCGGGCGCGACGCTCGCCCACATCGACGAGATCGGGATTGGAATAAAGCACGCTCATGGGGGTGCCGGGCGCCAGCTTGGATGCCGCCAGTTCCTTGCGGACCTCCACGGCCAATTCAGGCAATTTGGAATAATCGCCTTTCTGTTCCAGATAGGCGTAGGTATAGGGGCCGGCCGTGGTTTCCGTGATCGTGACCGGGCTGAAGCCGCCCCACCACGCATAGACCAGGACCAGGGGCAGAACGAAGGCCAGCAGGAAGGGCAGTAACTTTTTCACGATCGAAGCGACAAGGATTGGGTGACTTGGCCGGCCGAAGATACTACAGATGCCTGCGACACTGGTTTCTATAATCCGCCACCCAGACCTGCCCGATATCTGTCCAATACCTGCTCTCTCATCATGAATCTTAAGGAATCCGCCATGCGCGCCCTGCTCGCCCTCTGCCTGATCCTGTTTATCGGTTCCACCGCCGCCGCGCCGGTTTACCCGCCGGTCACGGTCAAGGTGCGCGCGGAAAAGCTTGCCGAACACAGTTACTTCATCCCCGGCCTGGCCGGCGCGGCCAGCACGAAAAATCAGGGCTTCATGTCCAACGCGGGATTCGTGGTCACCCCAGCCGGCGTGGTGGTGTTCGATACCTTGGGTTCCCCATCCCTTGCCCAGGACATGGTCAAGCGTATCCGTGGCGTGACCACACAGCCTATCAAGCGCGTCATCGTCAGCCATTACCACGCCGATCACTACTACGGCATTCAGGTGTTCAAGGATCTGGGCGCGGAAATCTGGGCCCACGAAGGCGGCAAGGGCGTGGTGGGTTCGGAGGGCGCGAAGCAGCGTTTCGAGCAGCGCAAGGAAATCCTCGGCAAATGGATCAACGACCGTACCCAGCGTTTCCCGGAGCCTGACCTCTGGCTGTCCGGCGATACCGATTTCGAACTGGGCGGTGTGCACTTCCGTTTACGGCATGTGGGCCCCGCCCATTCCGACGAGGATCTCGCCCTGTTCGTGGCGGAGGACCGCGTGCTCTATGCCGGCGATCTGGTATTCAAGGGACGGGTACCCTTCGTCGGTGACGCCGATTCGAGGAAATGGTTGGCCGCCCTGGAAAAACTCATCGCCTTCCAGCCAACAATCCTGGTTCCCGGGCATGGCGGCGCGTCCGATACGCCCATGGACGACCTCACACTGACACGGGACTACCTGGTTTTCGTGCGCGAACAGATGGGCAAGGCGGTGGCCGATCTGCAACCCTTCGAGGAGGCCTACGCAAAAACCGACTGGTCGAAGTACGAAGCCATGCCCGCCTTTGCCGAGGCCAATCGGCGCAATGCCTACAACACCTTCATCCTGATGGAGAAGGAAAGCCTGGGCAGGTAGGCGCCTGCCTGTCGGTGGAGGGCGTAAAGTGGCGGCCTCGCCCTTGCGCCCGCATCCGCCGGCAAACCCGGCGGCGGCGGTTCGAACCATGCAGACTCGAAGTATCGACACCGCGACTTCCGCCTACGCCTACCCGCTGCTGATCAAGCAGTTGCTGCTCACGCCCCTGGCCCATTCCCCAGAGCGGGAAATCTGCTACACACACCTCTCCCGCTACAGTTACCGCACTCTGCGCGAACGCATCGGCCGCCTGGCGAAGGGTCTCGCCGGGCTGGGCTTGGACGCCGGCCAAACCGTGGCGGTGATGGACTGGGACTCCCACCGTTACCTGGAGTGCTACTTCGCCATCCCCATGATGGGCGCCGTCATACAGATGGTGAACGTGAAGCTCTCGCCGGAGCAGATTCTTTACACCCTCAACCATGCCCGCGCCGACGCGCTGCTGGTGAATGCGGAATTCCTGCCGATTCTGGATGGCATCGCCGACCGGCTGGAAACGGTATGCACATTCGTGCTGATATCCGACAGCCCGACGCCGGCTCTCCCAGCGCGTTTTGCCGCCGATTACGAGGCGTTGCTGGCAGCGGCCGGGCAGGATTTCGACTTCCCGGACTTCGACGAGAACACCCGCGCCACCACTTTCTACACCACCGGCACCACGGGACTGCCCAAGGGCGTCCATTTCAGCCATCGGCAACTGGTCCTGCACACCCTGGCGGTGGCGGCGGCCCTGGGCGGCGCAGCCTGCCAGGGCCGCCTGCACCGGGACGACGTCTACATGCCCATCACCCCCATGTTCCACGTCCACGCCTGGGGGCTGCCCTATGTGGCGACGCTCATGGGCCTGAAACAGGTCTATCCCGGCGCCTACCACCCGGAACGTCTGTTGCGCCTGATCGAGCGGGAAGCGGTCACCTTTTCCCATTGCGTGCCCACCATTCTGCACATGTTGCTCAACCACCCGCTGGTCAACGAGATCGACCTCACCCGCTGGAAAGTCATCATCGGCGGTTCGGCCCTGCCCCAGGCCATGGCGCTGGCGGCCCGAAAGAAAGGCATCGACGTGTTCACCGGCTATGGCATGTCTGAGACCTGTCCCATCCTGACCCTGGCCCACCTGCCCACGGCCAGCGCCGGATTGCCGCCGGAAGAGCAGGCCGCCCTGCGCTCCAAGACCGGCCTGCCCCTGCCACTGGTGGACCTGCGCGTGGTGGACGCGGACATGAACGACCTGCCCCACGACGGCCTCAGCGCGGGTGAAGTGGTGGTGCGCGCGCCCTGGCTCACCCAGGGCTACCTGGGCAATCCGGAGGCCTCCGAGGAACTCTGGGCGGGCGGCTACCTGCATACCGGCGACATCGGCCACATCGACTCCTATGGCTATCTGCGCATCACCGACCGGGTCAAGGATGTGATCAAGACTGCCGGTGAATGGACATCTTCCCTGCAACTGGAAGACGTGCTGCTTCAACATCCCGCCGTCCAGGAAGTGGCGGTGATCGCCCAGCGCGACGCGAAGTGGGGCGAAAGACCCCTGGCCCTGGTACGGCTCAAGCCGGAGTTCACGGACGAAATCGGCGAGGCCGCCCTGCGCAAGCACGTGGCCCAGGCCGCCGAGCTGGAGGGATTGTCCCGCTACGCCATCCTGGTCAACATCATCTTTGTCGAGAGCTTGCCCAAGACCAGCGTGGGCAAGCATAACAAGCGGGAGATGCGGGAAAGATTCAGCTCGTGAACCAGCCCCCTCCCTGGTGGCCTGGCATCCCACTTCCCACGCCTCATCCCTCGTCTCATCCCACCCCATGAATTCCCGTCGCCTGTGCATTCATCCCTCCCTGTCCGCCGCACCGGGCCGGAACCCGCCGCTCCTGTTCGTACATGGCGGCTATACCCACTCGGCCTGCTGGGGATACCACTTCATCCCCTATTTCCAGCGCAACGGCCATGACTGCTTTGCCCTCGACCTCTCCGGCCACGGCGACAGCGAGGGGCGCCAGCGGCTGGATACGTTCGGCCTGGACGACTTCACCCAGGATCTGGCCCAGGCAGTGAATATGCTGGAGCAACTGCCTGTTCTGATCGGGCATTCCATGGGTGCCCTGATCGCCCAGCGCTATCTTGAAAAGGGTGCGGCAGCCGGTGTGGCCCTGCTTTCTTCCGTCCCGCCAAGCGGCACCGCCGGAACGGCCATGCGCCTGGCGTTCAGCACCCCCGACTTCCCATCGGCCCTGACGCGCGTCCTGGACAACGACACGAACGAACAGGCCTTGGAGATACTGGCCCGTGTGTTCTTCTCGCCTGACACGGACCGGCGGACTCTGGCCCGCTATCTTCCGGCGCTCCAAACCGAATCCACACGTGCCGTGATCGAGATGCTGACCCCCTCGTTCTGGTCTCCGCAAATACGGCCCGCCATACCCGCCCTGGTCATGGGTGGGGCGGAAGATGCGGTGTTCCCCCCGTCGCTGCTACGCTTCACCGCCAGCGCGTGGCATACCCAGGCGCACATCGTTCCTGGCGCTGGCCACATGCTGATGCTCGATCCCCATTGGGAAACCGCCGCGAAGACGTTGCTGGTCTGGTTGAGAAATGTCCCGAACCGGTAATCCCCTCAAACAAACGGCCAAGGGGTTCCCTAAAGTTTTTCGGTGACCGACCGATAAGACTGTCGTGTCGCGAAGTAGCACGACCTGCAAAGGGCAAACCCATCGAAAGGTGGGGACGCAAAATCACCGGTCTAAAGGGTATCCACCCCATGACAGCGGGATCGCCAGGTTCAATCCGAGCATTCCTGGTTTTCCCATTCCCTTGCGTCCTTTTCTTTCTTGATTTTTCCCATCAGGTCAATTCGGGAAGGGGCTGGCACGGCCCTTCCGGGATCAGGCGGGGAAACAATCCCGCTCTGTCCCGAGCAATCAGGACGGAAGCATGGAACCATCGGGAAAACCACGAACGAAAGTGCATACCACCGCCTGGACGGACGAAGCTGTTCACGAGGCGTGGGCGGTTCAGGCAAGGCCATTGCGGGAATGCGGCGACATCGCCGCGACGCGCTTGTCCGGCGCGCTTTCCGCGGCGCTGAAACAGGCCGCAGAGCAGCTCACCGCCAAAGGCTCCCAGGGGGGGCTCGCCCTTGAGCAACGCAGCTGGCTGGCGGCCGCCGACTTCGCCCGGACTCGCCGTCAGAACATGGTCGACGCCTTCCGGAAACGATTCGAGCACCGCTACTCCCTGGCCTGCCGGCGCAAGTCGGCCCTGATCGCCGGCCACGTACTCGATTTCGATGCCAGCCAGCTCAGCCTCGTGGATGCGCATGATGTGCTGGAAAACACGCTGACCCCGGCAATGCTCGCTGAGGCCATCCGCAACGGCACCTGGGCACATCTGCACGAACTGACGAAATGGTTCAGAACCGTCATGGCGGACCCGGAACTGATCCCCAACGAGATGCCCCTCGGTCCCGGTCTGATCGCTGGTGCGGTCACCGACGCCATCAATGACCTGTTCGGCGGACAGGAGATCAAGCAGCGCGTCTTGCGCGCCCTCTGCCGAATCCTGCCCGAGCCGGTCAACCACATATATCGTGACCTGACCGGTTATCTCCATGGCATCACTCCCGTGGATCGGGATGTGGATGAAGCCCGCTTCGCGATGGATATCGAAACACCGGACGAAACATCGAATCTTCAAACCCCGAACCGGATTTCCGCCGCACTGCCCGCCGCCGCCGAGTCGGCGACCGAGGCCGCGCGGGGCGCTTTCGACGGCGACGTCGAAAGCAGAACCGATACTGCCGACCTGGTCGCCAACGAGGCGGCAAGCGAAGCCATCGAGCATCGTCTGGGCAGAAAGCGCCTTCCCCATTTCATCGCGGATTTCCTGGCCGGTCCTTGGCGCGCCGTGCTCGCAAGCATCCATCGCCGGCACGGCGCCTTTGGCCAGGAATGGGAGGATGCCCTCCGCACCATGGACGATCTGTTGCACAGTCTGCGCGCCAAACCCACGCCGGAAGAGCGCGGGCGATTGATGGGAACGCTGCCCGATCTTGTGAAGCGCCTGGGCCTGAAACTGGCAATCCTTGAAGAACCGATGCAATCCCATGACCGCTTCTTCGCCCACTTGGCCGAATGCCATATCCGGATTCTCGGCGCTTCACATCCTGACAAGTCCGCTCCGACGCCCGAGCCCAGGCCTGCGCCAAGCCCTTCCCATGCGGAAAGGGAACAAATGCCGGAGGAGTCCGGCCTGACTTCGCTGCGAACCGGAGCCTGCCTGACATTCCGCCAACCAGACGGCACCTTCAAAGAACTCAAGCTCGCCTGGATCAGCCCTCAGCGCAATCTGTTTCTCCTGACCAACCATCTTGGAGAGCGGGCCCTATCCATCGGCACGAATGACTTGACCGACCTGTTGCGGGACGGCGGGGCGCGAATCGTTCGATCTCCCGATGCGGCGAAGTCCAACGGCACCATCGCGCAAGTTTCGCAAGACATGAAGTCCGCCTAAGGAAGGAAGCTCACCATGCCCCCCATCCAATACGAAAGCGCCTCCAAACTTTCCCCGGCGCACTGCTCCAGCCTCCTTCCGGTCGGGGTCCAGCCGGATGAAACCGTGTTCCCGGTACCCCGCTTTCTCACGCGCCAGCCCCTGCTGGACAAGGATTACCGCATCCTGGGTTACGAGCTGAAGATCAACGACCGGACCCCGCTGCCAGTCCTGCCCGGTGCCACCACCTGGCAGCAGATACAGGACGAGATGCTCCTGGTCAGTGTGATCGACGGCAATTACCGGCAGGCCCTCAGCCGCAAGCTCACGCTG
>CAZEOR010000132.1:0-7479 GCA_964513695.1 uncultured Thiobacillus sp. | reverse complement strand
CAGGTGTTCGAGGCCATGTGGACCGAGGGCGGGGAGGTCGATGCCATCATCGAAGCCCGTGGCCTGAAGCAGATGTCCGACTCCGGCGAGATCGAACGCATCATCGAGGAAGTCATGGCCGCCAACGCCAAGTCGGTGGAGGAATTCCGCTCCGGCAAGGAGAAGGCCTTCAACGCGCTGGTGGGTCAGGTCATGAAGGCCAGTAAGGGCAAGGCCAATCCGGCCCAGGTCAACGGGTTGCTGCGCAAAAAACTCAGCGGGGAATAGACGCTTTCAGTTCCCGGAAGCGGAGTTTGTCCGCTTCGAACCTGGCCTTGATGTCAGCCATGGCCTGTTCTCGCTGGCGGATGAGTTCTCCCAGCTGGGTCAGTTCCAACTGGGCCTCATCCCGCATCTGAATGAACGCGCGGGGAGTGGACTGTCCACTTTTTGTGTACTTGTTGATCTGGCTGTTGGCGTAGGCCAGTTTATCCGCCGCGGCATTCATGCGCGCCTTCAGGCCACGCAGGTTGGCGACTTCCTGGTCCAGCGCCCGGTCCCGTGTCAGGTCGATCTCGGACTCGCTCACGTAAGTGGTCAATAACGACCGGTCATGGCGGCGTTGCAATTCTTCCTGGAGCTTGGCTTCCTCGCGCTTGGCGCGATCCGCATCCAGACGGCGGCGTTCTTCCGCACTCAGGCGGGTGCGCGGATTTTCCTTCTTCACCCGGCCCTGCTTGTCCAGTTCCACATTGGCCACGCCGGATTCCTGGCTGGGTATGACATCGCCGTAATGCACCTTGCCCTGGTCGTCCACCCAGCGGTAGGTGGCGGCGTCGGCCGTGGCCGTGACAGCCATGATCAGGAATAAAGCGGCAAGGCGCTGCATGGGTTCAGCCGGCGGAAACGCCATAGGCGGCACGATAGACATTGATGGCGGCCAGGGTGGACTCCCCATCGTTTTTACCGGCCAGATAAGCGGCCAGGTCATCCAGGTTGACGATGCCGATCACCGGAATGCCGTAATCCCGGCTGACTTCCTGCACGGCGGACAATTCACCCAAGCCCCGCTCCATGCGATCCAGGGCGATGGCCACGCCGCAGGGTGTGGCGCCGGCAGCGCGGATGAGTTCCACGGATTCCCGTACCGAGGTGCCGGCGGAAATCACGTCGTCCACGATCAGGATGCGGCCCGCCAGTTTCGCGCCGACGATGGTGCCACCCTCGCCGTGATCCTTGGCTTCCTTGCGGTTGTAGCTGAACGGCACGTTGCGTCCTTCGGCGGCCATGGCTATCGCCACGGAAGCCGCCAAGGGAATGCCTTTGTAAGCCGGGCCGAACAGACCGTCGAAGGCCAGCCCGGAGGCGGCAATGGCATTCGCGTAGAATTCGCCAAGTTTTTTCAGCGACAGGCCGTCGTTGAACAGGCCGGCATTGAAGAAATACGGACTCATGCGCCCGGCCTTGGTCTTGAACTCGCCGAACAACAGAACCTGCTGGCGGATGGCGAAATCGAGAAACTCACCCTTGAAACTTTGCACTCTTAAAGCCCTTGTAACATGCGTGTCATCAGCCTGAATCTTAACGGAATCCGCTCCGCCACCAGCAAAGGGGTTTATCCCTGGCTGGAAAGGCAGAATGCCGATCTGGTCTGCCTACAGGAGCTCAAGGCCCAGGACGCCGACCTGACCCCGGAAATGCGCAACCCGCCTGGTTTGGACGGTTACTTCCACTATGCCGAGAAAAAGGGCTACAGCGGCGTCGGTATCTACACCCGCCGTTCACCCGCACACATTGTTGAAGGGCTCGGCATTCCTGATATCGACGCAGAGGGCCGATATCTTGAGGCAGTATTCGGGAATCTTTCCTTGATTTCCCTCTATCTGCCTTCCGGTTCCAGTTCAGAAGAGCGCCAGGCCGCCAAGTTCAGTTTCATGGAACGTTTTCTGCCCCATCTGGAAAAACTGGTGGCCGGCGGCCGGGAGGTGATTCTGTGCGGCGACTGGAACATCGCCCACAAGGAAATCGACCTGAAAAACTGGAAATCCAACCAGAAGAATTCCGGCTTCCTGCCCGAGGAACGGGCATGGCTCAGCGATGTGTTCGACCGTCTTGGTCTGGTCGATGTCTACCGCAAGCTTTATCCCGAGCAGGGCGGCGAGGCTTACACATGGTGGAGCAACCGGGGACAGGCCTGGGCCAGGAATGTGGGCTGGCGCATCGACTACCAGATCGCCACGCCGGGTATCGCCGCCCAGGCGCGCTCAGCCTGGGTGTACAAGGAACAGCGGTTTTCGGATCACGCGCCGCTGATCGTGGACTACGCCTGGGAGCTTCAAGCGTAATCCAGCGCGCTTGGCGCGCTTATCCCAAAGCGCGGGCGATGAAATACCGTGCCACGCGCGGTTTCGGCACGCGCATGTCGAACCAGCCGCGTACATCGTCGTCCAGGCCGATGCCGTGCATGAAGTTGTAGAGCGCCTTGTTCAGAGCCGCGCCCAGGGCATCGTGGTCGACTCCGGCGGGATCGATGAAACCCACGTCGTTCCTGGCGAAAGCCACCGGCGGCAGCGGTTTCAGGGTCACGCCGAAATCCCGCGGGTGCAAGCCCACCGGCGAATGCACGGTGCAGGCGAAGCGGTGAAAGAAGCCTGACTGGATGCAGCCTGCCGCGAACAGCTGGCGCACGTATTCCAGGGCATCCACCGTGTCCTGTACGGACTGAGTGGGGAAGCCGTACATCAGGTAGGCGTGGACCAGGATGCCGGACTCGCTGAAGGCGTGGGTCACCCGCGCCACCTGCTCCACCGAGACACCCTTCTGCATGAGCTTGAGCAGGCGGTCCGAAGCTACCTCGAGGCCGCCGGAAACGGCAATGCAGCCGCTGTCCGCCAGTTGCCGGCACAGTTCCGGCGTGAAGGATTTCTCGAAGCGGATGTTGCCCCACCAGGAAATCGCCCGGTTGCGTCGGCCCAGTTCCTCGGCCAGGGCCTTGAGGGCCTTGGGTGGCGCCGCCTCGTCGACGAAATGGAAACCGGTCTGGCCGGTCTCCTCGATGATGGCCTCGATGCGATCCGCCAACAGGGCGGCGTTGGCGGCGTCATAGCGGGCGATGTAGTCCAGGCTGATGTCGCAGAAGCTGCACTTCTTCCAGTAACAGCCGTGGGCCACGGTGAGCTTGTTCCAGCGCGCGTCGGACCATAGACGGTGCATGGGGTTGAGCATGTCCAGGATGGCCAGGTAACGGTCCAGGGGCAGGCCGTCCCAGGTGGGCGTGCCCGCTTCCGCGAACGGAATGTCCGCTTCGCCGCTGTCTATGTAGCGCACCCGAACCACATCGGTCTCCCCCCTTTGCAAAAAAGGGGGCGTGGGGGATTCCTCCCCGGTCCGAACCGCCTCGCCCCCCTCGCGCACGAAGGTCCGCACCAGCCCCGCCAGCGGCCGCTCACCCCGCAAGTGTTCCAGCAAAGCCAGCAGCGGCCGCTCGCCGTCATCCAGGCAGACATAGTCGAAGAAGTCGAACACGCGCGGCTCGGCCAGCTCGCGCAACTCGGTGTTGACGAAGCCGCCGCCGAGCACGGTCCTGATCTCCGGGCGGCTCGCCTTGATCGCCTGGGCGATGCGGAACGCCGCGTAGACATTGCCGGGGAACGGCGCCGACACCAGCACCAAATCCGGCGCATGTTGGGCAATGGCAGCCAGAGTCAGCTCGCGCAGGGTGGCGTCCACAAGATTTGGAGGCGCGGCCAGGGCCATGGCCAGCGGGTCGAAGCTGGCCTGGCTTTGCGCCAGGGACTCCGCATAGCGCACGAACTCGAAGCGCGGGTCCACCGCCTCGCGCAGCACATCGGCCAGATCGTTGAGATACAGCGTCGCCAGATGCCGCGCCCGGTCCTGCACGCCGAGGGCGCCAAAGGCCCAGGCCAGCGGGTCGCCGCCATCCGGGTCGATATAAACGTCGAGGGATGCGAAACGCGCCCCCTCCGGCAGGAAATCGCGCCGGCCGATGCGGTGCCCGATACTGGGATCGCGCCCCTGGAGAAACGCCACGGCCGGCGTAACGGTGGCCAGATAGCGCTCGAACCGCGCCGAGAAAGCCTGGATGTTGGGCGTGCGCCGCGCCTGCGGTAGAGCCTCGATGCAGGCGTGGATGGCGCGCAGCCCGTCCGGCGAAAACAGCCGCAGCACCAGCGCCAGGGCCAGGTCTTCCTGGAAAGCGGTGACGCCGCGCGAGCGCAGGAAACCGGTCAGGTAGGCCGTGGACGGATACGGCGTATTGAGCTGCGTCATCGGCGGGATGACGGATAGAACACGCATGCGGTGACCTCGGGTAGCGGGGATGGGCATGTCTCGCATGATCGCTCAAGCCGGGGTCGCGGGGGATGGGCTTTAGGACGGAGGCTTATTGACCCCCAGTGAAATGGTGTTACATGTGGTCTGGAAAGTAGCGAGTGATGGCCGGCTGAAGGGTAGGAGCAATTTGTCGGGTTCTATGCTGTGAAAGCCCGGTTCTCGGCAGAAGCGGACTTGGTGGTCAGCGCTCATTTCCGTCCTCTGCCGACCCGTTGTTGACGTTGCCAGATTGATTGGTTTCGGTAGCAACCGCCTCAAAGCAGACGGGTCAGTCGTAAGGCCCATCATAGAGGTTGCCCTTCATTCAGGGTTTATTCCTTTTTGTCGCGTTGTTTGAGATATAGCCTATACCCCCCAAGTCTTTTTGGTCCTCCCTTCATAACCCACCCTTGCTTCAAAAGCGGCTGAGCGAGTCGTTCCCAAAGTAAAAGCTCTGCCTCATATTCACGGTTGCCGTGGCAAATTGGTTCATATCCGCCAACTTTTTTGGGTATTGGATAACGCCCTGCCCATTCGATGTACATGCTTAGGCGTTCTAAAACACTCAGGTCTTCATCGGTTAGGGAAAGCTCATCAAGTTCTGATCGCATTGCTAATACTTTCAGTTGGTGTCTATTAGTGCACTCTTTGGGCAGAAACGGTTTCTCGCTTTTCTCAATCCGATTCAGTGTGATGATGCCCTTCAGGAGGTTCTCAAAGGACATCCCCAAGAGCATCTGGTACTCAGCAAGGAACGACATTGTATTTTCATCATCCCGTACTGGTGTCGTACGCCAGTCAAGACGAGCAGCTGCCGCTCGTAAGCTCATACCCCGCAAAAGCCATGAGCCCGGGCTCTCTTCCGCAGCCTCAAAAAACCGGTCCTTTAAGTCGTCATCCATGGATTTGAATTAGCCTCGCGTCAAAACTACGCTCACATTTTCAGTCTTTTTACTTGGCTAGAAATAAGCGTTGGTATTCTGATTTCAAGGCGGTACGCCGGCAATCCGTCGGCTGCTAGCGGTTTATCGCAGCCTGTGGCCCCCAGGCAGGCAACGGCAGCACTTGGCCGTTTGCAAACGGTGATCATCTGTTTCCGGGGCGTCCGCTTCGACCGGCAACCCGCACTCGCAACGAACGTTCTGTTCGTCAGTTCATTGACCGGGTGCGGAAGCTCATTTACCCCGGATAGCAGGCACTCAACCGGAGACGGACCGCTCAGTCCGCCTTGCCTGCCATCCGTTCGACCAGGACAACTTTTTCCAGGGCGGCGCCTTTGCGCGCGCGGTGCAAGCGGTATTTTTCCAGGGCGGCGCCCGCGAGCGTGGCCTGGGCGGGCCGGCCGGTGCGGGTCTTGCCCTCGATGTTCAGGGCCGAACCATCGAAACAGGCGAGGGCGGTAAGCCGTTCCTTGTCCTCCAGCTTCATGACCTGCACCCCCTTGCCGCCGCCGAGTTCCTTCATCTCTTCCAGGGCGAAGACCAGGAGCTTGCCGTTGTCGGCGGCGGCGGCCACCCAGCCGCCCGAGACCGTGACCGGCGGCAGCGGCAGGGCGCCCTCCTCCACGGTCAGAAAGGCCTTGCCGGCGCGCTGGCGCGAGACCAGGTCGGATAGCTTGCAGACAAAGCCGTAGCCGACGCTGCTGGACACCAGCAGGCGGGTGTCCGGCGCGGCGGACAGGGCGAACAGCAGACGCTCGCCCTTGGCCAGGTCCACCAGGGTCGCCAGGGGCACGCCGTCGCCCCGGCCGGTGGGCAGTTCGGAGACGCGCACGGTATAGCTGCGGCCGCTGGAATCCAGCAGCACCAGGGGCCAGACGGTGCGGGTCTCCAGGATGGCCAGGCCGCTGTCGCCGGCCTTGAACTGGATGCCGGCCGGGTCGATGCCGTGGCCGACCCGGGAACGCAGCCAGCCGTTCTTCGAGACGATCACGGTGACCGGCTCGTCCGGGATGGCGGCTTCGGCCTGGGACGCGGTGACCGCGGTCGCGGCTTCGATCAGGGTGCGGCGCTCGTCGCCGTATTTCTTGGCGTCGGCACGGATTTCACTCACCACCAGGCGCTTCAGTTCCGTCTCGTCGCCGAGGATCTTGTTCAAGCCTTCCCGTTCGGTCTTGAGCTCGGCCAGTTCCTTCTCGATCTTGATGGCTTCCAGCCGGGCCAATTGGCGCAGGCGGATTTCCAGGATGTCGTCGGCCTGGATTTCGGAGAGGCCGAAGGCGGCCATGAGGTCGGCCTTGGGGTCCTCGGCTTCGCGGATGACGCGGATCACCTCGTCGATGTTGAGCAGCACCGCCTGGCGGCCTTCCAGGATGTGCAGGCGGCGGTTGACCGCGCCCAGGCGGTGTTCGGTGCGCCGGCGCACGGTGTCGATGCGGTAGGCCACCCACTCAGAGAGCAGCGCGCGCAGGCCCTTCTGCCCGGGGCGGCCGTCGCGGCCGACCACGGTGAGGTTCATGGGCGCGGTGGTTTCCAGGCTGGTCTGGGCCAGCAGGAGGCGCATGAAAGCCTCGGGGTCCTGGTTGCGCGACTGGGGTTCCAGGACGATGCGCACCGGCGCCTTCTCGTCGGATTCGTCCCGCGCCGCTTCCAGGGCGGCCAGGGTGGCCACTTTCAGGTTCTTCTGTTCCTGGGACAACTCCTTCTTGCCGGCCTTCACCTGGGGATTGGTGAGGGCGTCGATCTGGGTCAGCACCTGGGCGGTGGACACGCCGGGCGGCAGTTCCTTGACCACCACGCGCCACTGGCCCCGGGCCAGGGGCTCCACTTCCCAGCGGGCGCGCACGCGCAGGCTGCCCCGGCCGGTTTCATAGGCGGAAAGGATGTCGATTTGCGGCGAGATCACTTGGCCGCCGCCGGGAAAGTCCGGCCCCTGGACATAGGCCATCAAATCCTGGGTGCCGGCGTCGGGTTTCTTCAGCAGGTGCACGGCGGCTTCCGCCAGTTCGCGCAGGTTGTGGGGCGGAATCTCGGTGGCCATGCCCACGGCGATGCCGGAGGCGCCGTTGGCCAGCAGCATGGGCAGGCGCGCCGGTAGCAGGGCCGGTTCCTGGAAGGCGCCGTCGTAGTTGGGCTTGAAGTCCACCGTGCCGGCGTCGATCTCGGCCAGCAGCAGTTCGGCGATGGGGGTGAGGCGGCTTTCCGTGTAGCGCATGGCCGCCGCGCCGTC
>CAZEOR010000131.1:0-7490 GCA_964513695.1 uncultured Thiobacillus sp. | reverse complement strand
CCGGGCTGCATCCCTCCACCGCCTTCCGCATCCTGGCTTCCCTCATCGAGCACGACTTCGTCGGCCGCGACGAGCACGGCCTCTACCGCCTCGGCCCCCATCTCCTGCGGCTGGCGGCCAAGGCGCGGGTGGGGCTGGACGTGCGCGCCGCGGCCCGGCCCGAGATGGAATGGCTGCGCGACCGGGTGGGCGAGACGGTGAACCTCACCGTGCGCCAGGGCGACGAGATGGTCTACGTGGAGCGGGTCACCCCCAACCGCATGATGCGGGTGGAACAGCTCATCGGCAGCCGCGCCCCCCTGCACGTCACCGCCGTGGGCAAGCTGATGTTGGGCGAGATGGGCGCCGCCGCCGTCCGCGACTACGCCCGCCGCACCCGGCTACCCGCCTACACGGCCAACACCCGCCACGACCTGCAAGCCCTGCTGGAGGACGTGGGCGTCTGCGCGGCGCGGGACTACGCCCTGGACGACGAGGAGGCGGAACTGGGCGTGGGTTGTATCGGCGCCCTGGTGCGGGACGCCTCGGGAGCGGCGGTGGCCGGCCTGTCCGTGTCGGCGCCCATGGAAAGGCGCCGTCTGGAATGGGTGGAACTGGTGCGGGAGGCCGCGCGTCGGATCTCCTCGCGCCTGGGTTTCACGGCTTAGGCCTGGCTGGCCTAGAATCCGGGCTTCAAGGCGGCGGGCATCGTCCCGCAGACTTCCACTACCAGGCGCGGAATCCCATGGAACTCAAACGCATCGTGCTCGGCGTGACCGGCGGCGTCGCCGCCTACAAGGCGGCGGAACTGGCCCGGCTGATGGTGAAGGACGGCCTCGACGTCCAGGTGGTGATGACCGAGGCTGCACGCCATTTCGTCGGCGCCGCCACCTTCCAGGCCATCACCGGCCACCCCGTCTTCACCAACCTGTGGGACGAGCGGATCGACAACGGCATGGCCCACATCGACCTGACACGGGGCGCCGACGCCATCCTGGTGGCGCCCGCCTCCGCCGATTTCCTTGCCAAGCTGGCCCAGGGCCGCGCCGACGACCTGCTCTCCACCCTGTGTCTGGCCCGGGACTGCCCGCTGCTGCTGGCGCCGGCCATGAACCGGCAGATGTGGGAGGCCGCCGCCACCCAGCGCAATGCCGAACAACTCAAGACCGACGGCATCACCCTGCTGGGACCGGACAGCGGCGAGCAGGCCTGCGGCGAAGTGGGTTTCGGCCGCATGCTGGAGCCGGACGACCTGCTCGAATCCCTGGAAGCCCGTTTCCAGCCCAAGCGTCTGGCCGGCTTGAAGGTGCTGGTCACCGCCGGCCCCACCTTCGAACCCATCGACGCGGTGCGGGGCATTTCCAACACCAGTTCCGGCAAGATGGGCTACGCCGTGGCCCGGGCCGCCCTGGAAGCCGGCGCCGAAGTCACCCTGGTGACCGGCCCCACCTGCCTGACGCCGCCCCGGGAAGCCCGCACCCTGCGCGTGAGCAGCGCCCAGGAAATGCTGAACCAGGTGGAGGAGGCCGCCGACCATCACGACATCTTCATCAGCGTCGCCGCCGTCGCCGACTACTACGTGCTCAACCGCAGCGAACAGAAGATCAAGAAGGACGCCCACATCCTCACCCTGGAACTGGCGCCCAATCCGGACATCCTGGCCAACATCAGCAGCCGGCCGAAATCTCCGTTCTGCGTCGGCTTCGCCGCCGAAAGCGAGAACCTGGAGGAATATGCCGAGCTGAAGCGCCGGCGCAAGCACCTGCCCCTCATCGTCGCCAACGACGTCAACGAGGCCATCGGCAGCGATTCGGTCCAGCTCATCCTGCTGGATGAGGCCGGCAGGCATGTCCTGGAAAAAGCCGACAAGCGCACCCAGGCGCGCCGCCTCGTCGCCCACATCGCCCAGCTCTACAACACCCGTTACCAGTAGGACCGCCATGCAAGTTGACCTGAAGATCCTGGACGAACGCGTCCGCGACCAGCTCCCCCACTACGCCACACCCGGCAGCGCCGGCCTGGACCTGCGTGCCTGCCTGGATGCGGCCCTGGTGCTCAACCCGGGGGAGACCAAGTTGATCCCCACCGGCTTGGCCATGCACCTGGCCGACGCCGGCTACGCGGCCATGATCCTGCCCCGCTCGGGGCTGGGCCATAAGCACGGCGTGGTGCTGGGCAATCTGGTCGGATTGATCGACTCCGACTATCAGGGCCAGCTCATGGTCTCGGTGTGGAACCGGGGCCAGGAAGCCTTCACCATCCAGCCCTTCGAGCGCATCGCCCAGATGGTCATCGTGCCCGTGGTACAGGCCACCTTCAGCGTGGTGGAGGAATTCGACAGCAGCGACCGGGGCGAAGGCGGCTTCGGCAGCACCGGCAAGCACTGAGCCGGCCGGGCCGGCCCGGCTTCAGGTCAGGCGATCACGCGGCGGTTGCCGGCGCCCGGCAGGGTGCGCAGGGTCGGCCCCTGGATCACGGTATAGGCAGGGCTTTTCACCGTGCTCACGTAGCGCCACTCGGCGGAGCATTCCTCGTGGGTCGCGGTGACCAGCATGTAGCCGCGCTGGTGGGTGTTCGCATACTTCAGCGGGCCGATGATCTGGGTCAGCCCCGCCGCCACCGCCACCGGGTTCTCGCTGGGGAAGTATTCCTCCAGGCCCGGCGAGGACACGGAGGTGGTAGCGAATTCCACGCCCACGGCGGCGCCCGTGTAGTCATCCAGGTCGCTGGCCCAGGCATTGTGGGTGTCGCCGGACAGCACCACGAGATTCTTGCCGAAGGCCTTGGCCATGCCTAGCACGGTTTCCCGGGCCACGGCGTAACCGTCCCAGGCGTCCAGGTTGTAGGGGATCGCCGGCTGGGCCAGGACCGCTTGCTCCTGGGCGGTGAGGGGCAGACCGTTCTGATACTTGTAAACCAGGGTGGAGTAATTGGTGAAGCTGATCTGGCCCAGGACCAGGGGCGCCGGGATGTTCATGCGCCCCATGAGCACCTGCTGGCCGAGCACGTCCCAGGTGGTGTTCGACATGGCCATGCGCTGCTGCAACCAGTAGGTCTGCTCCACGCCCATGAGCTGGCGTGACGTGTCTCCCATGTCGGCCGTGAAACGGGCGCTGTCGAAGCCGCCGGCACCGAAATAGTCGGCGTAATCCAGCTGAAGGTCGCGGCCGATGACGCGGGTGTCCAGCATGTGCAGGGAAAGCAGGTCGCCAAACTGGAAGCCGCGATAGATTTTTTCCGGATGGGCGGTGTCGGCCACCCGCGTGGGCAGCCACTCGTGGTAGGCGCGGATGGCGGCGGCGCGGCGCGCGCTGAAATCGCCCTCGCTGGCGTCGTCGTGGTTCTCTGCCCCGTCCTTCCAGGTGTCGTTGCTTATCTCGTGGTCGTCCCAGACCGCGATCATGGGCATGGCGGCGTGCAGGGCCTGGAGATCCGGATCGGTGCGGTACTGGGCGTAGCGGCGCCGGTAATCGTTCAGCAGCAGGAGTTCGCCGGCGGGATCCACCTGGCGGCCCATGGCCGCCGCGTCGCCGGAGGCGTAGCCGTTGCGGCCGTATTCGTAGATGTAGTCGCCCAGATGCACGCTGGCGAACACGTCGTCCTGACCGGCCACTTCGGCGTAGGCATGGAAGTAGCCCGCCGGATAGTTGGAGCAGGAGAACACCGCCAGCTTGATCTGCTCGACGGAACCCACCGGCAAGGTGCGGGTGCGGCCGGCGGGGGAGAGTTCGCCGTTGGCGCGGAAGCGGTAATGCAGGCGGGTGTTGGCGGGCAGGCCCAGCACGTCCGCCTTGACCGTGTAGTCGCCATCCGCGTTGGCTAGCACCCGGCCGCGCCGGATCACGCGCTGGAACGCCGCGTCCAGGGCGACCTCCCAGGTCACGGCCACGGACCCCGGGGTAGCGGAGGTCACCCGCGTCCAGATGATGACCCGGTCCGCCAGGGGGTCGCCGCTGGCGACACCGTGCCGGAACAAGCTGTCGGCGGCCCAAACCTGGGCCGGGCGGATCACCGCCGTGGCCAGCAGGCCGGCGCCCAGGCCGCGCATGAAATCGCGGCGGGAGAAAACGTTGCGGATGGGATTCGAGGACATGGCGGTGCTCCGGGCTGGGGGACGGGCGGACTCTAGCCAGCGCCGGTGACAGGCGGGTGACGGTTTGTTGAAGACACCGTCATCCCCCCGACATCGCTTTGTCACGAGGCCGGCCTATCGTCGCCCCACGTCCACCATTTCGCCGGAGCAGCCCCATGAACCGTCCGATCCTCGCCCTTGCCGCCGCCCTCTGCCTGAGCCCGGCGGCGCAAGCCGTGTCCCTGTCCACGAGCAACCTCAATGGCAACGCACTGGACACCAGCTTCAGCACCGCCTCTCTGATCGCCTTCGATCTCGACCTATCCAACACATTGCCAGTCACCCTGATGTTCTCACTGGATGCAGACGACATCGTCCGGGGTGGCGCCGATTTCAACGCCTTGATACGGGAAATCACCGATGCGGGCATCCCCGGCCTGCGCCTGACCCTGAGCGCCGGCGCCGGCTTCGATCTCGTCGAAGCCCCCCGCGCCGCCACCCTGACGGGCGACGCGCTGACGGGTTCGGTCTTCGCGGCTTCCCCCGCCGATCTGAGCCTGGGATTCGCCACCGCCGCCGGCGATCCGGTGACCGAAATCTACCTGGGCAACCCTTTCCTGGAGGAAGGTTTCCAGGATTGGCATGTGAACTTCGGTGGCATGGCGGTCGGCGACCAGTTCACCCTCAGCGTCGCCGTGGTGCCCGAGCCGGGCGAGTGGGCGCTGATGCTCGCCGGCCTGGGGCTGGTGGGATTCGCCGCCCGCCGGCGCGGCTGAACCCGAGCCGCCCCGACCGGGGCGGGCTCAGTCCATGTAGGCCTTAGCTTCCTCGCCCGGGTTGGGCAGGCCGGCGACCCGCCAGAGGCCCTTGCAACTGCTGAACAGCTTGTGGGCCTTGTGCCGGTCCAGGCCGGCGGCGCGGCAGACCAGGCGCATCACCGGCAGGGCGCCGATGTTGTAGAACTGCTTGCGCACGTGGCGGATGACTTCCCAGTGCTTGGGCGTCAATTCGGCGATGCCGTCCAAGGCCGCGATGCGCGCGGCGAGGTCCGGCGTCCAGGCCTCCGGTTCGGTCAGAAAGCCGTCCCGGTCGAACCATTCGGCGCCATCGCCGGACCTGTCTTCAACAGATTTCAAAGCGGTATTCATCATTTCGGTCTCCTCATTCTTGTGGGCGCGTCGCGCGCCGGTTCAGCACTGTTCCCAGGGCAGGCCGTCATGGCGCCAGCCATTCTTGGTGCTGCGATGATGGCCGTCGTCCAGTTCGCCCTCGAAACCGTAGAGCACGTTGTAGACATCGGTGAAACCATGGTTCTCCAGGAACTCGCCGGCCTCCCGTGAGCGATTGCCGGAACGGCAGATCAACACCACCGGGCGATTCATGCTGGCCGCCATGCGCACTTCTCCCAGAAAACGCGGATTGAGGTCCCAATCCGTGCCCTCGTACCAGGGGATCAGCAAGGAATCCTTGGGGTGGCCGACAAACAGGAATTCCCATTCCGAACGGCAATCGATGAACACGGCATCCGGATTGGACTTAAGGAATTCGGCGGTTTCGAGCGGGGTGAGGTGCTTCATGGCGTTCTCCTGAATCGTGACGGGATGGGGAATCGAGTCAAACCGGACCCCATCAACATCGGGCGCCAATCGGCACACCTCGGATCACGTATTGCAGAGTGACGTTCATGAGAGCCTCCATCCTTTGACTTCATTCTATTCATTTGTCTTATATAGGCAATAATTATTTCTATGGATATGTTGTAGTGCACCAAATGGTCACAATCAGGCCCGTCAACTGGCGGGTGATACAATCTTTCGCCCATTTTTTCAGCACATCTCCATGACCGACCGCAGCGCAGAAATCCTCGACCTGGCCGCCCGCCGCATCCTCATCCTGGATGGCGCCATGGGCACCATGATCCAGCGCTACAAGCTGGGCGAGGCGGATTACCGGGGCGAGCGCTTCGCCAACTGGCCGAGCGACGTGAAGGGCAACAACGACCTGCTGGTGCTGACCAGGCCCGAGGTGATCCGGGAAATCCACAGCCAATACCTGGCCGCCGGCGCCGACATCCTGGAAACCTGCACCTTCAACGCCAACGGCATTTCCATGGCCGACTACGGCATGGAAGCCCTGGTGCACGAGATCAACTTCGCGGCGGCCAAGCTGGCCCGGGAAGTGGCAGACGAATACGCCACCCCGGACAAGCCGCGCTTCGTCGCCGGCGTGCTGGGCCCCACCTCCCGTACAGCGACCCTGTCGCCGGACGTGAACGATCCCGGCTTCCGCAACGTCACCTTCGACCAGCTGGTGACTACCTATTACGAGGCCACCGACGGCCTGGTGAAGGGCGGCGCCGACCTGATCCTGATCGAAACGGTGTTCGACACCCTCAACGCCAAGGCCGCCGTGTTCGCGGTGAAGAAGTACTTCGACGAGTGTGGCAAAAACGGCGGACGGACGTGGCCCATCATGATCTCCGGCACCATCACCGACGCCTCCGGCCGCACCCTCTCCGGCCAGACCGCCGAGGCGTTCTGGAACAGCCTGCGCCACGCCGAGCCCATCTCCTTCGGCTTCAACTGCGCCCTGGGCGCGAAGGAACTGCGCCAGCACATCGATGAGATGGCCCACAAGGCGGGCTGCCTGGTGTCCGCCCATCCCAACGCCGGCCTGCCCAACGCCTTCGGCGGCTACGACGAATCGCCGGCCCAGATGGCGGAACAGATCCGGGAATGGGCACGCTCCGGTCTGCTCAACATCGTCGGCGGCTGCTGCGGCACCTCGCCCGACCATATCAAGGCCATCGCCGAGGCGGTGGCGGACTGCCCACCACGCAAGCTGCCCGAAATCGAACCTAAGTTGCGTCTCTCCGGCCTGGAGCCCTTCAACCTGGGCGCGGGCGACCTGTTCGTGAACGTGGGCGAGCGCACCAACGTCACCGGCTCCGCCAAGTTCAAGCGCCTGGTCATCGACGGCAACTACGACGAGGCCCTGGCCGTCGCGCGCCAGCAGGTCGAAGCCGGCGCCCAGGTCATCGACATCAACATGGACGAGGGCATGCTCGACGGCGAGGCGGCCATGGTGCGCTTCCTGCATCTGGTGGCCAGCGAACCGGACATCGCCCGGGCACCCATCATGGTGGACTCGTCCAAGTGGGCCATCATCGAAGCGGGCCTCAAGTGCATCCAGGGCAAACCCGTCATCAACTCCATCTCCCTCAAGGAAGGCGAGGCGGAATTCGTCGCACGGGCGAAGCTGGCCCGGCGCTACGGCGCGGCGGCCGTGGTCATGGCCTTCGACGAATCGGGCCAGGCAGACACCTTCAAGCGCAAGACGGAAATCTGCGCCCGCGCCTACAAGATTCTCACCGAGCAGGTGGGCTTCCCGGCCGAGGACATCATCTTCGACCCCAACATCTTCGCCGTGGCCACGGGCA
>CAZEOR010000130.1:0-7514 GCA_964513695.1 uncultured Thiobacillus sp. | reverse complement strand
CGGCCCCGTTCCTGGTGACCACCGCGCAGCAGGGGACGGAAGCGCACGCCCCGGCGCAGGTACAGCACCCCCACGCCCTTGGGCGCGTGGAGCTTGTGGCCGGACAGGGAGAGCATGTCGATGCTGGTGGCCTTCAGGTCGATGGGCACCTTGCCCACGGCCTGGACCGCGTCGGTGTGGAACATGACGCCGGCTTCGGAAGCCAGGTCGGCCATCTCTTCCACAGGGAACAGGGTGCCGGTTTCGTTGTTGGCCCACATGACGGAGACCACGGCCACCTTGTCGGTGAGCAGCTTCTTGTATTCCTCCAGATCCAGGCGGCCCCGGTTGTCAACCTTGAGCTTGTGGATGGTGTAGCCCTCTTTCTCCAGGTGGTCGCAGAGGTTCAGCACCGCCGGATGCTCGATGGTGGTGGTGATGATTTCCTTGCGCTCGGGCATGGCCTTGCAGGCGGAGAGGATGGCGGTGGAATCCGCCTCGGTGCCGCAGGAGGTGAAGATGATCTCCGATTCGTGCTCGGCGCCCAGGAGTTCCTGGACCTGCATGCGCGCCTTCTTCAGGGCCAGCCCCACCTTGTTGCCAAAGCTGTGCATGGAGGAAGGATTGCCGAACTGCTCGGTGAAGAAGGGCAGCATGGCGGCCACCACGGCGTCGTCGACGCGGGTGGTGGCGTTGTTGTCGAGGTAGATGCCGTCCATGGTGTTTCCTTTGGTTTGCCCCCTCGCCCACCGGGAGAGGGCCGGGGTGTGGGAGCAAGCTTGGGCTGATCGAGCCGGGTTCCCTCTCCCCCGGCCCCTCCCCCGGCGGGGGAGGGGTGTGGTTAAACGTGGCTCGCGGCGCGGGCGTAGGAACCGGCCCGGCTGGGCACCACCTTCACGAACTCGCCCAGGTCTTCCATCAAGCGGGTCTGGATGCCTTGCAGGGTCTGGGCTTCCATCTGGCAGCCGGCGCAGGCGCCGATCATGTTGACGTAGATGGTCTTGCCGTCCACGTCCACCAGCTCGATGTCGCCGTGGTCGCGCTGGAGCTGGGGCCGGATGGAATCCAGGATGGTTTCGATGCGCTTGATGCGCTGCAGGTTGGTGAGCTTGCCCGGCGCTTCCACCTTCTTCGCCTTCACCGGGATGGGATTGAAGGTCTCGCCCCGCTCCGCCAGCACCTTGACCAGGATTTCCTCGATGCCCTCGTGGCAGGAGGAGCAGCCGCCGCCGGCCTTGGTGTAGTTGGTCACTTCCTCCACCGTGGACAGTTCGTTGGCGCGGATGGTCTCCTCGATGAGGATGGCGTCGATGGCGAAGCACTTGCAGATCAGGGCGCCCTCTTCGTGGTCGTCCTTCCACTCCTCGCCGCGATAGTTGGCGATGGCGGCTTGCAGCGCCTCACGGCCCATGACCGAGCAGTGCATCTTTTCCGGGGGCAGGCCGTCCAGATAGTCGGCGATGTCCTGGTTGCTCACCTTCAGCGCGTCATCCAGCTTCTTGCCCTTGATGATCTCGGTCAACGCCGAGCTGGAGGCGATGGCGGAACCGCAGCCGAAGGTCTGGAAGCGGGCGTCCAGGATGGTTTCCGTTTCCGGGTCCACCTTCAGCATCAAGCGCAGGGCGTCGCCGCAGTTGATGGAGCCCACGTCGCCGACGGCGTTGGCTTCCTCCAGGGCGCCGGAGTTGCGCGGGCTGAAGAAGTGTTCCTTGACCTTGTCCGAATAGTCCCACATGGCGTGATTCCTTTATCTTGACCCCCTCTCCCCGGCGGGGAGAGGGTTGGGGTGAGGGGTAAGCGCTTAGGCGGAGAAGGAAGATCCGCACGCGCACGAACTCGTGGCGTTGGGGTTCTCGAACTTGAAACCGGAGCCGTTCAGGCTGTCGACGAAATCCACCGTCACGCCGGCCAGCAGCGGCGCGGAGAAAGGGTCCACCAGCAGGGTGACGCCGCCGAACTCCACCACCACGTCATCCTCGGCCTTGGCTTCCTCCAGGCTCATGCCGTACTGGAAGCCGGAACAGCCGCCGCCGGAAATGGAGATGCGCAGACCGGCCACGGGGGTGGCGGAACCCTTGATGAAGTTCTCGACGGCGGATTGGGCTTTGGGGGTCAGGGTGATCATGGACGGCTCCTGAAAAAGGTTGTGTGCTCGTCTTTTTGCAAGGCCCATGCCAAGCCCAAAGAACGCCGTAACACACTGTTTTTATTGGCCGCCATTCATGCATCTCGCTCAACCCCCCTGTCTGGAAACACACGGCGGGGGGGGATTGTCGGATTTGATACAGCGGGGCTTCCCGTGCGTTTTCCATCCCGTCACGCGGTTGCAAAACCATGGCCGCCGGACGATCAGGAGTAGCATTGCACCCCAAGATTCGACCCATCATGCACGCCCGAAAATACGAAAAACGCCTTCCCACCCTGACCATCGCCGCTCTGGGCGTGGTCTACGGCGACATCGGCACCAGCCCCCTCTACACCATGAAAGAGGTGTTCGGCGGCCTGCACCATCCCGTGCCCATCACCCCGGACAACATCCTGGGCATCCTGTCCCTGATCTTCTGGTCCCTGGTGGGGGTGGTATCGGTGAAATACGCCGCCTTCATCATGCGCGCCGACAACGAGGGGGAAGGCGGCATCATGGCCCTCATGGCCCTGGTGCAGCGCTACGCCAGGAATCCGGCGCACGGCCATTACCTCATGCTGCTGGGCCTGTTCGGGGCCGCCCTGTTCTATGGCGACGGCGTCATCACCCCGGCCATCTCGGTGCTGTCCGCCGTGGAAGGCCTGGAGATCGCCACGCCGGTGTTCAAGCCCTGGGTGGTGCCCATCACCCTGGGGGTGCTGCTGGGCCTGTTCGCGGTGCAGAAGCAGGGCACCGCCCGTATCGGCAGCCTGTTCGGCCCCATCACCGGCCTCTGGTTCCTGGTGCTGGCGGCACTGGGCATCGTCAACATCCTGCATGCGCCCCAGGTGCTGTTCGCGCTTTCGCCGCTCCATGCCGTCTTCTTCTTCCATGCCCATCCGGGATTGGCCTTCCTGTCCCTGGGGGCGGTGGTGCTGGCGGTGACCGGCGCGGAAACCCTCTATGCCGACATGGGCCACTTCGGCCGCAAGCCGGTCCGCCTTGCCTGGATCGGACTGGTCCTGCCCGCGCTGACCCTCAACTATTTCGGCCAGGGCGCCCTGCTGCTGGCCCATCCGGACGCCATCGACAATCCCTTCTACCATCTGGCCCCGGCCTGGGCACTCTACCCCCTGGTAGCCCTGGCCACCGTCGCCACCGTCATCGCCTCCCAGGCCGTGATCTCCGGCGCCTATTCCATCACCCACCAGGCCATCCAGCTCGGCTACGCGCCGCGCATGGTGGTGCAGCACACTTCCCACCGGGAGCGGGGTCAGATCTACCTGCCCGGCGTGAACTGGGCCCTGTTCCTCGCCGTGGCTGCCCTGGTGCTGGCCTTCGGTTCTTCCACCCGCCTGGCCTCCGCCTACGGCATCGCCGTTACCGGCACCATGATCATCACCACCCTGCTGGTCTATGTGGTGGCGCGCCGGCTCTGGGGCTGGGGACCGATACGGGGCGGCCTGATCCTGGGTGCCTTCCTGGCGGTGGACCTGGGCTTCTTCTCCGCCAACATCCTCAAGTTCGCCGACGGCGGCTGGTTCCCCCTGGCCTTCGCGGCGGTCGTCTTCCTGTTCATGACCACCTGGAAGCGGGGTCGGGAACTACTCAAGGAGCGTCGCGACCGGGACGCCCTGCCCCTGGCTGCCTTCGTTGAGAGCCTGGGCCAGTCCGACATTCCCGTCATCCCCGGCACCGCCGTCTACCTCACGCCCCATCCGGATCAGGTGCCCCATGCCCTGCTGCACAGCCTCAAACACTTCAAGTGCCTGCACGAACGCGTGGTGATCCTGAACGTGGCCTTCACCAATCTGCCCTTCGTGCCCACCAGTCGCCGCGTCCAGGTGGAACACCTGAGCGGGCGTTTCCACCGGGTCCAGGTCCGCTTCGGCTTCATGGATAAACCGGACCTGACCAAGACCCTGCGCACCTGCGCCGGCAAGGGCATGCCCTGCGACCCGGAGGACACCACCTTCATCCTGGGCCGGGAAACCCTGATCGCGAAGAAACACTCGGACATGGCGTTCTGGCGTGAACACCTGTTCATCGCCATGGCCCGCAACGCCGGCGGGCCGGCGCGCTATTTCGGCCTGCCGCCCAACCGGGTGGTGGAACTGGGAGCGCAGGTGGTGTTGTAGGGTGCGGCGTTGTTGGGTTTCCTACAAAGCGCGTCCATTTCCGCGCGGAATAAAGCCTGATTCCTTGCCAATCAACGCCTTGCCAATTTCTGGGCAACTGGCCCAGCCCTTGCTAACACCATGGTCAATCCCCACTTCGCGCACCTCGCAAAGGATCCACCATGCCCCGTATCGGCCTCTTCTTCGGCAGCAGCACCGGCAACACCCGCAGGATCGCCAAGGCAATCAAGAAACACTTCGACGACGACACCATGGCCGAGGCCCTCAACGTCAACAAGGCCACGCCGGAACTGGTGGCCGGCTACGACTTCCTGATCCTAGGCACCCCCACCCTGGGCGACGGCGACCTGCCCGGCCTGGACGCCGATTGCCAGCAACCCAGCTGGGCCGAGTTCCTGCCCCAGTTGAAGGACGTGGATTTCACCGGCAAGACCGTCGCCCTCTACGGCCTGGGCGACCAGGAGAAGTACGCCGACAACTTCGTCGACGCCCTGGGCCTGCTGTACGAGTTCGTCACCGCACGGGGCGCGAAAGTGGTGGGCGCCTGGCCCACCGACGGCTACGAATTCATGGCCTCGAAAGCGGAAAAGGACGGCGAATTCGTCGGCCTGGTGCTGGACCAGGACAACCAGAAGCAGCTGACCGACGACCGTTTGGAAACCTGGCTGCGTCTGATCTCCGGGGAGTTCGGCCTGAAGCTGTAAAGCGGCCCGGTTTCGGCGATGATGAGTGCCTGTCGAACTCTGGGAGACCCCCATGAACAAGCGCGCCATCCTCCTCCTCGTCCTCGCCGCCGCAGCCCTCGCCGGCTGCGCCGACTGGGAACGGGGCGCCTACGAAGGCCTGCGCAAGCGCGATGAGATCCTGACCCAGCCCGGCCAGCCGGAACGCACCGCGCCGTTGCCGGATTACGACAAGTACAAGAGGGAGAAGCCGTGAGGCGAGGGACCACCATTGAACCATATAGGGAAGCGGGCGCTTAAGCTATCCGCATGTGCACCGTCAAGAGTGAAAGGCTTCAGTCTTACGGCTTCCTAGCAGTGACGTTACTTTGTGCGGCACAGATCAACGCAATAGGAGCCAAGATGCTGCGCCGATACAAGCCCGATCCCTACAATGGTTTCAAGAGCGACCAAGAGCGCTAAATGTGCGCGCCGTAAGTTGTGCGATAGCAGTAGTTGCAATAGCCACGATACAAAATGATTGGAGTACCACATTTCGCTGGTTAATCGCCTTGTTCAATTGATGCATTACACGAAGCCTGCTTAAACATCACAACTCAGGTGATCGGTGGAGCTTCGTAGGTGGAACAAAATCAATTCATCAAGTTACATATATCACATCATCCCCGACGCCAGCCTAATGGTCTCCCCCGCCACCCTGAACTCACCCCAGCCGCGATGGTGGAGCGTCCTCGGTTCCTTCACCGCCGTATCCACCCAGGCCTGGACCACTTCCAGGATGAACAGGCCGTAGCGGTTCACCAGGCGGGTGTCCGCCACCTGGCATTCCAGGCTGGCGTAGCACTCGGCCACCAATGGCGCGGCCACCAGTTTGGCCGGCTTCGCGGTGAGGCCGCTGAGTTTGAACTTGTCCGTGTCCCGGCCGGAGCAGTTGCCCACCGCCACCACCTTTTCCGCCAGTTCGACGGTGGGAATGTTGAGGCTGCATTCCCGGCTGGCCTTGAGCAGGCCGAAGCTGTAGTCCCGATTGCCGAGGATGCAGCCCACCAGGGGCGGCTCGAACTCCATGGGCGTGTGCCAGGACAGGGTCATGACGTTGGGCCGGGCCTGGCCGGCGGTGGCCAGCAACAGCACCGGGCCGGGTTCCAGCAGGCCGTAGACCTTGGAGAGGGGATAGGCGCGTTTCGCCATGGCATGCCTCCATCCGCACGGGGGATGCTTCAAGACTAGCCCACTTCCTCCAGGGAATCCGCCATGGCCGATACCACGGAGACGCCGCTGCCGTCTTCGATGTCGAGGGCGGTGAGGACGGCCAGATAGCGGGTGGCGAGGGCCGGGTCTTCCCGGCGCAGGGCGATGAAGGCCATGGCCTTGAGGGCAAGCAGGGCGTGGCTGGCGAGGACCGTGTCCCAGGCGGGCAGGTGCCCGCGCCGCCAGGTTTCCGGGTCGTCCGGCAAGCCGCACTGGCGGCCGGCTTCGGCCAGGGCCTTGCGGGCGAAATCCTGGGCCTGCTCGAAGCGGCGCTGGCGGTTGTAGAACTTGGTGACGACCCGGTACAGGGGCAGCGGGTCGGTAGCCTGGGTGCAGGCGTAGCTGAGCAGGAAATCCCCCTTCACCGGATCGGCCCGGTAGCCGGCCATGGCCTGATTCAGCAGGGCGTCGGCCGGAGAGGCGGCCGGGTCCGCAGCATCGCTTTCGGCCAGATCACTCATAGGCGGGCCGGGTTAGCAGGCGCGGATCGTCCACGGGGACACCCACGGAGAAGTGGTAGACCACCTGGTAGCGGTCGTCGGCCAGGCCCAGGATGTCGTGGACCGCGTCGTCGAAGAAGCAGCCGATGCCGGTGCCGCGCCAGCCGTGGGCTTCGGCTTCCAGATAGAGCTGGTGGCCGAGCATGCCGGCTTCCCAGTGCAGGTGGCGGTAGGCGGCGGGGTTCTCCGCGATTGGACCGTCGAATTCGGCCAGCAGCATGAAGGCAACGGCGCAATTGGCGGCGATGTCCTGATGGCAGGACACGGTGCGGGCGGCGTTGGCGCAGCGAGCACTGACCAGGCGATGCAAGGACAGATCGGGAAATTCGCCGACCGGCTCCCAGGCCAGGTCGGCGCGCATGGCCTGGCGCAGGCCTTCGGCGCCGGCGTCGGAACGGGGCAGGACGTAGACACCGGTGGGCAGACCTTCCACGCGATGCACCATGAGGACCGGATGGACGCGGGGCGGCAGGGGCCAGAGCTGCCAGGCCGGCGCATTGCCCGGGAGCAGACCGGCCAGCAGGCGCTGGAAGACGGCGGGAGCCATGACGGATTTGCCGTCGAAGGCCTGGGCGCTGCGACGCTTGAGGATGACGTGGGTGGCAGCAACCCCTCCCCCCTCGGGGGAGGGTGGCCCGGAGGGCCGGGTGAGGGAGCCCGGGTTGGCTAATGTGACGCGAGCCCCCTCTCCCCCAACCCCTCTCCCGGCGGGAGAGGGGAGTATGCCCCGGGTGGCAATCGCCACTTCCTTGATCACCGGCCATTGGTACATGGGCTTGGGGTCCAGGAGGCTGGGGTGGCCGTGCCATTCGGCCCAGACCGAGGGCGGCGGCCCGGC
>CAZEOR010000129.1:0-7529 GCA_964513695.1 uncultured Thiobacillus sp. | reverse complement strand
AGCTGCCGAGTAACGCCAGCAAAGCCAAGTCCGGCACCCGCGCCGACTACCGGCGGCAATTAGAGAAGACAAGGGCTGCGGGAATGGGTTTTTCTATAGTGTCGTTGGGCGTCGTGAAGTCAGCATGTCCGTGGCATGACGACAAAAGGCACACATCGCCGTAAACTCTCCGCATGAAACCATTTCGCTGGGGTACGGAGAAGAACGAGACCGTCAAAGCAGAGCGGGGGATTTCGTTTGAGCGCATTGTTGTCGCAATCGAGGCCGGTGGGTTGCTGGACATCCTGGCTCATCCGAACCAGGCGAAGTACCCCAGGCAGCGCGTTCTTGTCGTCGCGTGTGACAACTACGTTTATTTGGTGCCGTTTGTCGAAGAGGAAGACCATTTCTTCCTCAAGACCGTAATCCCGAGCCGCAAAGCGGTACGGGACTATTTGAGTCAGGGTGAAACAGATGCCGAAAATTGATGACTACGAACAGGAAGTCCTCACCGCCTTTGAGAAAGGCGAACTGAAGTCCGTTGCCTCGAAAGCCGAGCTAGCAAAAATCAAGGCGGCAGCGCGCGCTACGGCCATCAAGGATCGTCGGGTCAACATCCGCCTGTCCTCGGGCGATTTGAGCGACATTCAGGTGAAGGCACTTGAAGAAGGTGTGCCGTATCAAACGCTCATCGCCAGCGTTCTTCACAAATACGTTACGGGCCGCCTGACCGAGCCGCGCGCCGCCAGGCAATCAAGTCGCCCCGCGACAAAACGCCGCGCCACGTCTGGCAGTTGAATGTCCGCCGTGGCGCCCCGACGCCCAACCCAGCTGTGCAGGAGATGCGGGGCGATACGGCTATGCCGCGCACCTGACCTTGAATGTCGAACTGAACCGCCTGCTGGCGGTGGCACCCCGGAAACGGCTAAAAATGAGCGGGGTCGATTTTCTGATGGCTGAGGGACAGATCAAGGCAGCACTGCACCGCTAGACGAATTGCCCCGCCTCCTCCCCTTCCTCCTCCTGTATATCTCTTCCCTGGCCCACGCCATGGACTGGCAGGACAGCCCCCAACTCGCCCGCCTGTTCGCCGAGAACGGCGCACGCGGCACCTTCGTGCTCTACGACGTGGCCGCCGACCGCATGGTGGGCCACGACCGGTCTCGGGCGGAGACGCGCTTTTCGCCCGGCTCCACCTTCAAGATCACCAACGCCCTCATCGGTCTGGCCAGCGGGGCGGTGGCGGGGGTGGACACGGTGTTGCCTTACGGCGGTGGGCATCTGGCCCTGGCGGCATGGGAGCGGGACATGAGCCTGCGGGAGGCCATGGCGTTGTCGAATCTGGCGATCTTCCAGGGACTCGCCCGGCGCGTGGGGCTGCCGCGCTTGGAGGCGGAGCTGGCGCGGCTGAATTACGGCAACGCCAGGACGGGCGGCGCGCTGGACCGTTTCTGGCTGGACGGCAGCCTGGGTATCAGCGCGGTGGAGCAGGCGCGCTTTCTGGCCGATCTGGCCCGGGGCGCCCTGCCCTACCCAGCCGGGACGCAGGCGGCGGTGCGGGACATCGCGCGGCTGGAGTCCAGGGCCGACTGGACGCTGTACGGCAAGACGGGCTGGCCCGCCTATCCGGAGCCGGGCATCGGCTGGTGGGTGGGCTGGGTGAACAAGGGGGAGCGGGTGTACGCCTTCGCCCTGAACATGGACATGGCGGACGCCGCCGACGCGGGCAGGCGGGTTAGCCTCGGGCGGGCATGTTTGGCGGCGCTGGGGGTGTTGTAGCGGATTTTGCGCCGGCAATCGGGTTGAGCGGATCTGCATGCTGGATTCCACCTTCCGCCAGGCAAGGGGCACGCGCTCGATTGGGCACGTCCGCAACCAACCGTTCCGGGCGCGGGCGCTTGAAAACCACGCGTGACGGAAGGCGCTTTGCTTTCCCTACCGCCCATCGCCGAATTCACACGATTTCAGGCGCGGGAGGCCAGATACGCGCGCCATCCCCCGAAATGGGTGATGTCCTCCGCTCCCACGGCGGCGATGGCCTCGCACACGAAGCCCTGGACCCAGGCGCCGTCCATCAGCCTGACCATGCCGATGCCCAGGGGCGCGGGAATGCCGGCGACGAAGGAGCCGAATTCCCGCGCCGGCAGTTCCCAGATTTCCATGTCGACGGGGCCGCCGCCCTCCGCCACGCGCACCATGCCGGGCCGGAACGGCGGGCCGCCGGGCAGGGCATAGAACCTGTATTCGGGGGCGGACCGCACCGCCGCGACCAGACGGCCGCCGCGGGAGGTGAGCTGGCCGTTCAGGGGCAGACCGGAAAGATGGGCGCCGCAGACGGCGACACGCACCTGGCCGCCGGGCAGGCGCGGGGGAACCCAGGGCTCCGGCAAGGCCTGGCCGGTGGCGCCGGCCCGGTCCGGCGCCACCCGTTGCATCTTGGCCGCGAGGCGCAGCAACGGGCCATCCTGGTCGCGCTGGGCGAACAGGGTGACGCCGAAGGGCAATCCATCGTTCTGGAACCCTGCCGGCACCGCCGTGGCGGCGTAGTCCAGCAGGTTCATGAAGTTGGTGTAGTAACCGAGGTTGGCGTTGAGGCGGATGGGGTCCGCTTCCAGTTCGGCAATGGTGTAGATCGTTCCGGCGGTGGGCATCAACACGCAGTCCACCGTGGCCAGGAGGGCGTCGCACTGGCGCTTGCGGGCCTTGAGGCGATAGCCGTATTCGTAGGCATCGGCGGCGGACCAGCGTTTCGAGCCGCCGACAATCTCCCGGATCACCGGCAGGGGCGCATCCGGGTTCGCGTCGAAGAAATCCCGGATCGCGGCGTAGCGCTCGGCGACCCAGGGGCCGTCGTAGAGCAGCTTTGCGGTGTCCAGGCAGGGTTGCAGGTCGATCTCGACACACTCGCCGCCCAGGGAACGGATGCGGGCGGCGGCCTCAGCGAACAGGCGCCCGGCCTCGGCGTTGCCGAAGAAATTCAGTTGCTCGGCTTTCGGGATGCCGACCCGGAAGGCGCTCGCGGCGCCGAAATCGAAGCCGTGGCCCTGCGCGGGACGGGAGAAGGCATCCTCGGCATCGTAGGCGGTGGCGGCGCGCATCACCGCTTCCGCGTCTTCGGCAACCAGAGCGAACACGGAAATCGTGTCCAGGGAACGGCAGGCGGGCACCAGGCCGGAGGAGGACAGCCAGCCCAGGCTGGGCTTGTGGCCGACGATGTTGTTGAAGGCGGCGGGCACCCGGCCGGAGCCGGCGGTGTCGGTGCCCAGGGAAAAGCTGCAATAGCCCAGTGCCACGGCGACGGCCGAGCCGGAACTGGAACCGCCGGAGATGTAATCGGGATTGAAGGCGTTGCGGCAGGCGCCGAAGGGGGAACGGGTGCCGTTCAGTCCGGTGGCGAACTGGTCCAGGTTGGTCTTGCCGATGGGAATCGCGCCGGCGTCGATGAGACGTTGCACCACGAAGGCGTTCTTGTCCGGCGTGTAGGCGTATTCCCGGCAACCGGCGGTGGTGGGCACCCCGGCCAGGTCGATGTTGTCCTTGATGGCGAAGGGAATGCCGTAGAGGGGCAGGCCGGCCGGATCGCGGCCTTCCAGGGCCTTCGCGTAGGCGCGGATAGCCGCGTCGGAGAGTCGCTGGATCCAGACCCGGCGGGGATCGTCGGCGCTGCGGCGCAGGATTTCTTCGGCCAGGGCGGTTGGGGTGAGGGCGCCTGTGGCGTAAGCGGCCTTGAGGGTGGCGATGTCGAGGGAACTCATGGGGTGCGCTCCATGAACGGGTGGTAGGCGCGCTGACCTTGCTCCCTCATCCCCAGCCCTTCCCCCGAGGGGGGAAGGGAGCGAGCTCCCTCGCCCTCCGGGAGAGGGGTAGGGGTGAGAAAGCAAGCTGTCATTACCGATCCGGTTTCAAGTAACGCCATTACACCGCCTCCTCGATCACCAGCAGATCCTGGCCTGCGGCCACGGCCCCGCCTTCCTTGCAGAACAGATGGGTCAGCCTGCCATCGCAGGGAGAAACCAGGGCGAATTCCATCTTCATGGATTCGACGATGACCAGGGTCTGGCCCGCCTTCACCGCATCGCCCAGCTTGGCCTCGATCTTCCAGATGCTGCCGGCCACGTGGCTGGCCACCGGGCGGGCGTGCTCGGGCAGATCCAGTTCGCTGTCCGGCCCGGCTTCGGCCACCAGGGTGTCGCTGGCCACCACGTCCTGGCCGGCTGCCTTCCAGCGCTCCCGCTCGGCTTCGAAGGCGGCCTGCTGGCCGGCCTTGAAGGCGGCGATGGAGCCGGCGTTGCCGGCCAGGAAGGCGCGGTAGTCGCGCAGCTTGAAACGGGTGGGTTCGATCTTCAGCCGGAACTTGCCGTGGACGAAGTCCTCGCGCAGTTTCAGCAACTCGTCCTGGCCCACCGGGTAGAAGCGGATCTGGTCGAAGAAGCGCAGCAGCCAGGGTTTCGTGAAATCGGCGGTGGCCCGGTGCCGGTTCCACATCTGCACCGTGCGGCCGACGAACTGGTAGCCGCCGGGGCCTTCCATGCCGTAGACGCACAGGTAGGCGCCGCCGATGCCCACGGCGTTCTCCGGGGTCCAGGTGCGGGCCGGGTTGTATTTGGTGGTGACCAGACGGTGGCGCGGGTCCAGGGGCGTGGCCACCGGCGCGCCGAGATACACGTCGCCCAGACCCATCACCAGATAGCTGGCTTCGAACACCACCTTGTGGACGTCTTCGATGCTGCCCAGCCCGTTGATGCGGCGGATGAACTCGATGTTGCTGGGGCACCAGGGCGCGTCGGGACGCACCGACTGCATGTATTTCTCGATGGCCAGGCGGGTGGCCGGATCGTCCCAGGACAGGGGCAGGTGGACGACGCGGGATTGGACCTCCATGTCGTCCAGGCTGGGCAGGCTTTGCTCCAGGCCCACCACGGCGGCCATCAGGTCGTCCTGGCCGGCCAGGCGGGGATCAAAATGGATTTGCAGGGAGCGGATGCCGGGCGTCAGGTCCAGCACGCCGGCCAGTCGGCCGGCCGCAACCTCGGCTTTCACCGCTTCCATCAGGGCCTGGATGCGGAAGCGCAGTTCCAGGTCCAGCACCAGGGGGCCCAGTTCGAACAGCAGGCTGGCGTCGCCGGACTGGCGTATCACCAGATCCGGCTTGGGGTTGTTCGTGCCCTCGCCCTCGGGGGTGAGGCGGCGCAGCACCGGCGTGCCCAGGGGGGCGTGATCGGCGGGCAGGGCGGCATGGGCCGGCCGGTCCAGGGTGGCGATAGCCGCGTCCTGTTCCCGCTGCATTGCGTTGGCTGCTTCGCGGGTCAGGCGCTTGAAGCGCACCGTGTCACCGGGTTTCAACTGCCCCAGTTTCCACAGCTCGGCCTGGACGATGGTGGCGGGGCAGACGAAGCCGCCCAGGCTGGGGCCGTCCGGCCCCAGGATCACCGGCATGTCGCCGGTGAAATCCACCGCGCCGATGGCGTAGGCGTTGTCGTGGATGTTGGAGGGATGCAGCCCTGCCTCGCCGCCATCGCGGCGCGCCCACTGGGGCTTGGGGCCGATGAGGCGCACGCCGGTGCGGGAGGAGTTGTAGTGCACTTCCCAGGCGGTGGCGAAGAAGGTGTCGATGTCGGTTTCAGTGAAGAAGTCCGGGGCGCCGTGGGGGCCGTAGAGGACGCCGATTTCCCAGGCGTGGGTGAGGGGAGGCTGACATGCCTTTCCCATTGCCGTGACTCCCCCCTTTGGAAAAGGGGGGTTGGGGGGGATTCCAGCGCGGGTGGCAGTCGACTCGAATCCCCCCTGCCCCCCTTTGGGAAAGGGGGGTAAAGCTTGCAGATGCAGCACATCCCCCGCCCGCAGCGTCCGCCCGCCATGGCCGCCGAACTGGCCCAGGGTGAAGGTGGATTTGGAGCCCAGGTAGTCCGGCACCTGGAAGCCCCCCGCGACGGCCAGGTAGCAGCGCAGGCCGGCGCCTTCCACCCGGCCCAGTCGCAGCACCGAGCCGGCCTTCACCGGATAGGCGCGCCAGTTGTCGATGGCCTCTCCGTCCAGCTTCGCCGCCATGGCCGCGCCACCCAGGGCGAAGAGCGAGTCGCAATTGAACTTCAGGGTCGGCCCGGCGGCGGTCAGTTCCAGGGCCGCCGCGCCTTCGGCATTGCCGACCAGACGGTTGGCCAGGCGCAGGGAGAGGGCGTCCATGGGGCCGGAGGGGGGCACACCCACGTCCCAATAGCCGGTGCGGCCGGGCCAGTCCTGCAAGCTGGACTGCACGCCGGGCTCCAGCACATCGACGGTGGCGGGGCGGTAGTGGAAACCGAAATTTTGGGCCCCCGGCAAGGGGATTGGCCCCTTGCCACCCCCCAAGGGGGCCGGGTCGGTCTTGGGGCGGCCCTGCGACCGCCCCTCAAGCATACGGGTAGTCTGCTTGCCGGCGACGAAATCCGGATAGGCCAGCACCTGGGCCAAATAGGCCCGGTTGGTCTCGATGCCGGCAACGATGCTCGCCTCCAGGGCGGCGATGAGTTTTGTCCGGGCCGCTTCCCGGTCCTCGCCGTAGGCGATGAGCTTGGCCAGCATGGGATCGTAGTTGGGCGGAACCACCGTACCGTCCTGGACCCAGGCATCGACCCGGATGTCATCGGGGAAACGGGCGGCGGTGAGCAGGCCCGCGCTGGGCTGGAAGTTCTTGTTGGGGTCCTCGGCGTAGAGGCGCACCTGGATGGCGGCGCCGCCGGGCCGGATGTGCACGCCGTGCAGGCTGGGCAGGTCGCCGCTGGCCTGACGGATCATCCATTCCACCAGATCGACGCCGGTAACCTCTTCGGTGACGCCGTGCTCCACCTGCAGGCGGGTGTTCACTTCCAGGAAGTAGAACGCGCCGGAGGCAGCATCGTAGACGAACTCCACCGTGCCGGCGGAACGGTAGTTCACCGCCCGGCCCAGGCGCACGGCGGTTTCCAGCAATTGTTTGCGCTGATCGTCGGAAAGGCCGGGGGCCGGGGTCTCCTCCACCACTTTCTGGTTGCGCCGCTGCACCGAGCAGTCCCGCTCGCCCAGAGCCACCACGGCGCCCTGGCCGTCACCGAAGATCTGCACCTCGATGTGGCGCGCCTGCTCGACGTATTTCTCCAGGTAGATGCCCGCTTCCTTGAAGTTGGCCCGGGCCAGGCGATCCACGGAAGCATAGGCTTCCGCGAGCTGGTCCTCGCTCCAGATCAGGCGCATGCCGATGCCGCCGCCGCCGGCGGTGCTCTTCAGCATGACCGGGTAGCCGATGCGGCGGGCCTCGGCGCTGGCATGGCCCACGTCGCTCAACAGGCCGGAACCGGGCAGCAGGGGCACGCCGTTCTTCTCGGCCAGTTCCCGTGCCGTGTGCTTGAGGCCGAAGGCGCGCATCTGGTTGCCGGTGGGGCCGATGAAGGCAATCCCGGCGGCGGCGCAGGCATCGGCGAAGTCCGGGTTCTCGGAGAGGAAGCCGTAGCCGGGGTGGATGGCCTCGGCGCCGCTGGCCTTGGCGATGGCCAGAATCTTGTCGGCGCGCAGGTAGCTTTCGGCGGCGGGAGCCG